>CAMDXD010000367.1 GCA_945877995.1 Bordetella parapertussis | reverse complement strand
CGCTCGTGCTCCAGACTGACCCGGTCAGACATCGGCTTCCACCTCGTTGCCATGACGCTCCATCCAGGCGCGGCGCGAAGCCGCCTCCCCCTTGCCCATCAGCATCGTGAATACCTTGTGTGTCTCGGCCAGTTCGGCACGGGTCATCGCCACCGGCAGCAATCGGCGCGTCGCCGGGTTCATCGTGGTCTCCCACAGCTGCTCGGCGCTCATCTCGCCCAGGCCCTTGAATCGCTGCACCTGCCAGGAACCGTCGCGCACGCCTTCCTTGCGCAGCTTGTCCTCGATGGACAGGAGTTCGGCATCGTCCAGCGCATAGACTTTCCGCGCGAGGCGCTTGCCATGGCCGGGCACGTCGACCCGATACAGCGGCGGCTTCGCTATGTATACGTTGCCCCGCTCGACCAGTTTCGGGAAATGGCGCAGGAACAACGTCAGCAGCAGCACCTGGATGTGCGAGCCGTCGACGTCGGCATCGGCCATGATCGCGATCTTGCCGTAGCGCAGGTTCTCGACCACGGCATCGGGCGCGTCGAGGTCGTGCGGATCGACGCCAATCGCCACCGCGATGTCGTGGATCTCGTTGTTCGCGAACAACCGGTCGCGCTCGTGCTCCCACGAGTTGAGCACCTTGCCGCGCAGCGGCAGGATCGCCTGCAGGTTCTTGTCGCGACCCTGCTTGGCGGAACCGCCGGCCGAGTCGCCTTCCACCAGGAAGACCTCGTTGTCGCGCGGATCCGACGATTCGCAGTCGGTGAGTTTCCCAGGCAGTACCGCGACCCCGGAACCCTTCTTCTTCTCGACGCGGCTCTGCGCGGAGCGCATCCGCTGCTGCGCCTGGCGGATCGCCAGTTCGGCGATCGCCCGGCCATACTCGACGTGCTCGTTCAGCCACAGATCGGACGGGTCGCGCACCATCGTGGATACCAGCCGCACGGCATCGCGCGAGGACAGGCGTTCCTTGGTCTGCCCCTGGAACTGCGGGTCCAGCACGCGCGCGGACAGGATGTAGCAGGCGCGTCCGAACACGTCCTCCGGCTGCAGCTTGACGCCCTTGGGCAGCAGGTTGTGCAGGTCGATGAAATTCTTCACCGCATTGAACAACCCCTCGCGCAGCCCGCTGTCGTGCGTGCCTCCCGCGGCGGTCGGTATCAGGTTGACGTAGGACTCGCGCACCACCGAGCCATCCTCGGCCCAGGCGATCGCCCACGCGGCGCCCTCGCCCTCGGCGTAGCTGTCGTTCTCGGCCGGCTTGCCGGCGTACTTCTCGCCGGTGAAGATGGGCGTCAGCGTCTGGGCGCCCCCGAGCAGTTCCTCGAGATACTGGTTGATCCCGCCCTTGTAGCGCCAGGTGCGCGATTCGAAGGTGCCACCGGCCTTCTCGGTGGCGAGTGTCACCGAGACGTTGGGCAGGAAGGCGGCCTTCGAGCGCAGCAGCCGTTCGAGTTCGTCCAGCGGCACCTTCGGCTGGTCGAAGTATTTCGGGTTCGGCCAGATGCGCAGGCGCGTGCCCGTCTCACGGCCGGCATCGCCCGCCTTGCGGAGCTTGCTGACCACGTCGCCGTCGGCAAAGCCGATCTGCCACAGCGCCCCGTCGCGGCGCACCTCGACATCCAGCCGCTGGGACAGTGCGTTGGTGACCGACACACCGACGCCATGCAGCCCACCGGCGAACGAGTAGGCCTCGCCGGCGCGCTTGTTGAACTTGCCGCCCGCATGCAGTCGGGTAAACACCAGTTCGACCACCGGCACCTTCTCTTCAGGGTGCGGGCCGACCGGGATGCCCCGGCCATCGTCCGAGACGCCGATCGAGCCGTCGGCGTAGAGCTTCACCTCGATCTTCTTCGCATATCCCGCGAGGGCCTCGTCGACGCAGTTGTCGATCGCCTCGGCGATGATGTGCCCCGGATCCCCCGTCCGGGTGTACATGCCCGGGCGTTCCTTCACCGGCTCGAGCCCTTTCAGGACCCGAATCGAACCTTCATCGTAACGAGTGTTGGCCATTCGATCCGTTCAGAAACCAGGTTTAGCGCCGAAAACAATTCACACCGGTTGTGGATAACCGCGCTCCGTCCGCCCCGCAGCCCGCACCGTTGCTTGCGATCGGCCGGGTTGCCTCCATAACGGGCACTTGCCTGCGCAATCCCGTGATCGCTGGTCACCTGCTCGAAGCACGCCGCCCTGTCAAGACTTGACGTCGGGCAGTCGATTAATGTCCGCTTTCGATATGGTGATCGAAGCGACGTGCAGGCCGCACGTCAGGCACCGACGCGGCGCAATTATAGTGAGCGGACGGCAGCGCGCAGCATACGGCACCGAATGATCGTTCTTGACATCGGCGCCCGGACGCTGCACCCGGGTGTTCAGGATGCCGCGACCCTCGCCAGCAGCAGCGCACCGCTCGCGGTGAGCACGGCAGCGATCACGCGCAGCAGCCTTTCGCGCGACAACCGCTCGACCAGCCTGCCGCCCGCCAGCACGCCGATCGCACACACCGGCAGGAGCACCGCGAGCAGTTGGGACAGGCCCGGCTGCAGGAGCAGCCCCGCAGCCAGGAAGACCAGGAAGCGGATCAGCAGGCTGATCAGCACGATGACCGCGATGGTCGCGCGCAGGCGTTCACGGTCCATGATCCGGCGCGTCAGGTAGATCACGTAGGGCGGGCCGCCGATGCCGAACAGAGTGCCGAGCAGGCCGCCGATGAAACCGAACGGCCATGCCCAGCGCGAGGACAGCGGACGATCGGGAATGCGCGCATACAGCGACCACAGGCCATAGCCGAACAGGAAGACGCCCAGCGCAGCCATCGAAGCGTGGCGCGGCAGGCCCACCAGCAGGGTCACGCCGATCGCAGCACCAACCACTGCGGTCGAACCGAGCCGCAGCAGTTCAGCCCGGTCGGCACGCACCGCCGAGGGCGGTGCCGCGCCCCGCGCCGCCGCCCGGCCACGTTGGCGGGCAGCGCGGCAGCGCGCGCTCGCCGACACGATGCACGCGGACAGCAGGTCGGTCGCGACCGTCATCGACAGCAGCAGGGGCAGCGGCACCAGTTGCGAGAGCAGGGGCACGGTGATCAGGGATGCACCGAAACCTGACATCCCGAACACGACCGAGGCCATCGACATCACCAGCACGCAGGCGGCGAGCACCGGCAGGCTCACCGGCAGGGTACCGGCCAGCCCGGCCAATGCGTTGAGCGAGGCCGACAGGTCTGCGGTCACGGCACTGCAGGCGGGAGCGGTGGATCGGCGCGCATCGTGCAGGATGATACTGTGGACGCAACCCTGCGGAGCCCCTCTCTCGATGCCGACGCGACTGCTCGAATTCCTGCGCCTGTTCTGGCGCCTCGCATGTCCCTACTGGAAGTCCGAGGAACGCGCGATGGCGTGGCTGCTGCTGTGCGCGGTGGTGGCGCTCAACCTGGCATCGGTCTTCATGCTCGTGCAGGTCAACGCCTGGTACAACAACTTCTACAACGCAATCCAGGACTATGACCAGCCGGGCTTCGTGGCCCTGCTCTGGTACTTCCTGTTTCTGGCAGCGGTCTACATCCTGATCGTCGTGTACCAGCTCTACCTGAACCAGATGCTGCAGGTCCGCTGGCGGCGCTGGCTGACCGGCCGCTACATCGACCGGTGGCTGTCCGGCCAGGCCTACTACCGGATGCAACTGCTCGATGCCGGCACCGACAACCCGGACCAGCGCATCAGCGAAGACCTGCGCATGATGTGCGACCAGACGCTGGAGATCGGGCTCGGCCTGATGAACGCGATCGTCACGCTCGCATCGTTCGTCGTGGTGCTGTGGTCGCTGTCCGGACCGGCCACCGTGTCGCTCGGGGGCATTGAACTGACCGTCCCGGGTTACATGGTCTGGGCGGCCATCGCCTACGCAGCGATTGGCACCTGGCTCGCCAACCTGATCGGGCGGCCACTGGCGAGGCTCACCTTCGAGCAGCAGAGGCATGAGGCGGACTTCCGCTACGGCCTGATGCGCCTGCGCGAGAACAGCGAGAGCGTCGCCCTGTACCGGGGCGAAGCGGGCGAGCGCGCGCGGCTGGGCGAGCGGTTCGGCGCGGTGTTTGCCAACTACTGGCAGTTGATGCGGCGGCAGAAGAAGCTCACCTGGTTCAGCAACGGGTACAACCAGCTCGCCACCGTTTTTCCGTTCGTGGTGTCCGCGCCGCGCTACTTCGCGAAAGAGATACAGCTCGGCGGCCTGATGCAGATCTCCTCGGCCTTCGGGCAGGTACATGGTGCGCTGTCCTACCTGATCAACGCCTACCCG
>CAMDXD010000366.1 GCA_945877995.1 Bordetella parapertussis | reverse complement strand
ACGGCCGAAGACCTGAAGGGACTGCCACTTCCCGAAAAGGTCTGGGAAGACTAGACCATGCCGTGAACGAACCAGCCGCTGCAACCTTCCGTCCGCCCT
The DNA here is from genome assembly GCA_945877995.1 of Bordetella parapertussis. Lineage (GTDB taxonomy): Bacteria > Pseudomonadota > Gammaproteobacteria > Burkholderiales > CAIKXV01 > CAIKXV01. The sequence continues at coordinate 4,222 of CAMDXD010000366.1, read as the reverse complement.
CGGTCGACCGCCTGCTGCGATCGCCCGAGGGCCAGCGGTTGATCGAACGGCATGGCCGCTCGCTCGCGCTGGACGCCATACGTGCCGGAATCGACCGGCTTCGGGACACGGCGGCGGTTTTCGAACCGGCCGCCTTCTTCGGCGATTGCGAACGGCTGCTGGAACTGGACAGCCAGCCCGGGCTGATGCCCGTGCTGAACCTGACCGGTACGGTGCTGCACACCAACCTCGGGCGCGCGTGGGCCGCTCCGGAGGCGATCGAGGCCGTGATGGCCGTGATGGGCCAGCCGTCCAACCTCGAGTTCGACCTGGCGACCGGCCGTCGCGGCGAACGCGACAGCCACGTCGAGAAGCTGCTGTGCCGGATCACAGGCGCCGAAGCAGCGACCCTGGTCAACAACAACGCGGCTGCGGTACTGCTGACCCTGACCGCGCTGGCGGCGCGGCGCGAGGTCATCGTGTCGCGCGGCGAACTCATCGAGATCGGCGGTGCGTTCCGCATGCCCGACATCATGAGTCGCGCCGGCTGCAAGCTGCGTGAAGTGGGTACGACCAACCGTACCCATGGCCGCGATTACGAAGAGGCGATCGGGCGCTCGACCGCCGCCCTGATGCGCGTGCACCCGAGCAACTACCAGGTCGAGGGCTTCACCTCGACCGTCGACACCAGGACCCTCGCGGGCATCGCCCATGCGCACGCATTGCCGATGCTGGAAGACCTCGGCAGCGGTTCGCTGGTCGACCTCGCCCCCTACGGCCTGCCCCATGAGCCGACGCCCCAGGAATCACTGGCCGACGGCGCCGACGTCGTCACCTTCAGTGGCGACAAGCTGCTCGGCGGGCCGCAGGCCGGACTGATCGTCGGCCGCAAGGCGCTGATCGACCGCATCCGGAAATGCCCGCTCAAACGGGCGCTGCGCCTCGACAAGATGACCATCGCCGCACTGGAGGCGACGCTGCGCCTGTATCTGGACCCCGACCGACTGCGCCAGCGGCTGCCGGCGCTGCGGCTGCTCACACGCCCGCGCGAGGAGATCCGCGCCTGCGCGCTCCGCCTGCAGCCTGCGTTCGCCGCGGTACTCGGCGAACGCGCGACGGTCGAGGTGGTCGACTGCTCGAGCCAGATCGGCAGCGGCTCGCTGCCGGTCGACCGTCTGCCCTCGGCCGCCCTCGCGATCCGGTTCGCCGGCCGGGGCGGCAGCCTCGACCGCCTGGCTTCACGGCTGCGCGCCCTGCCACGGCCGGTGGTCGGCCGCATCCACGACAACGCCCTGCTGCTCGACCTGCGCTGCCTTGAACCCGACGGCGAGGCGGTGCTGGTCGCGCAACTGCCGCGACTAGCGGCCTGACCCGACGATGATCGTTGCCACCGCAGGCCATATCGACCACGGCAAGACGCTGCTCGTGAAGCGGCTCACCGGGATCGACACCGATCGCCTGCCCGAGGAAAAGCGGCGCGGCATCTCGATCGACATCGGCTTCGCGCACCTGCGCCTGCCCGACGGCAGCGCGATCGGCTTCATCGATGTGCCGGGCCATGAACGCTTCGTGCGCAACATGCTCGCCGGCGTATCCGGCATCGATTTCGTGCTGCTCGTGGTCGCCGCAGACGACGGCGTGATGCCCCAGACACGCGAGCACCTGGCGATCCTGGACCTGCTCGACGTGCGCCAGGGCCTGCTCGTGATCACCAAGGTAGACCGTGTTGCGCCCGAGCGTATCGAGGCCGTGACCGCGGAACTGCGCACGCTGGTCGCCGATACCGTCCTGCGCGACGCGCCCGTGCTGACGGTGTCGGCGATGACCGGCGACGGCATCGACGCCCTGCGCGAGACGCTCGTGGCAAGGCTGTGCGCGCAGCGGCTGGGTGCTTCCGAAGGCAGGCACTTCCGGCTCGCGATCGACCGCTGCTTCACGGTGGCAGGCAGCGGCACCGTGGTCACCGGAACCATCTTCGCCGGCCGCGTGAAGGTCGGCGATACCCTCTCCTTGTCGCCGTCCGGCGTTGCCGTGCGGGTGCGCGGACTGCAGGTCCAGGGCCGGACGGTGGAACAGGCGACGGCCGGTGCCCGGTGCGCGGTCAACCTCACCGGCGCCGACCTGCAGAAAGACGCGATCACGCGTGGCGAGTGGCTGGTCGACCCCGCCATCCATGCGCCGACCAGCCGCATCGACGTGCACCTGCGCGCGCTGGCGACGGAAGCAAACCCGCTGCGCCACTGGACGCCGGTGCACCTGCACCTGGGCACCGCTGATGTCACCGGCCGCCTCTCGACCCGACGCGATCTGTCCGTCGCGCCAGGCACTGCAGCGGTCGCGCAGATCGTGCTCGACCAGCCGGTCGGCGCGATCGCCGGGGACCGCTTCATCGTGCGCGACTTCTCGGCCCAGCGCACGATCGGCGGCGGGCATGTGATCGATCCGTTTCCGCCGCCGCGCCGCCGGCGGATCGCCGAGCGCCAGCTGGAGCTGGCGGCGCTGGACGGTGGCACGCCGTCGGACGTGCTCCAGGCCCTGCTGCCGCACGCCACGGCCGGCATTGATGTCGCGCTGTTCGAGCGTCGATTCAACCTCACCGCCGAGGCTGCGCAGCGGCTTTACAAGGCAGCCGGCCTGCAGGTACTCGGGCGCGAGCTGCGGCGCGCATTCGAACCCGCCCGGCTCGCCACGATGCGCGAGGCCCTGCTCTCCGAGGTGCGCAGCTTCCACGTAAAATTCCCGCAGGCGACCGGCATCGAACTGGCCGTGCTGCAGAAGAACGCCGGCTTCGCGTTGCCCGACGAGATCCTGCAGGCGGTGCTGCGCGATGCAGTACAGGCACGGGCGCTGGAACTCACCGGTGGCCTCGCCCGCCTGCCTGGCTTCGACGCGGCCGCGAACAGTGCCGACGAGGCGATGTGGAAGCGGGTCCGGCCGCTGCTGTCAAAGACGCCGAATGCGCCGCCACAGGTGCGCGAGATCGCCGCCACGCTGAAGCTCGACGAGAAGGCCCTGCAGGCCATGCTCCAGCGCCGGATCAAGCGCGGCGAGCTGGTGCGCATCGACCCGCAGCGCGTCTACCAGCGGTCGGCGATCGTCGCACTCGCCCGTCTGGTAGAGGCGACTGCCCAGGCCGTCCCCGGCGGCCAGTTCAACGCGGCGCAGTATCGCGATCAGGCAGGCATCGGCCGCAGCCTCGCGATCCAGATCCTCGAACACTTCGACAGCGCAGGGCTCACGTTGCGCGTGGGCGACGCACGCAAGCTACGGCGCCAGGTGTCCGACGTGTACCGCGAGGCCGCGCAGACGGACGCACGGCCGGACGCGTGAGATAATCCCAGTGCAACATGGGAAGGGAAACGTCCCCGGTGGGACGGCCGGACTTCAAACCCGGTGAGGGCTGTGATCCAGTCCTCCGTGCGTTCGACTCGCACTCTCTTCCGCCAGCCGGCCTCATCACGGGCGACAGGCCAGGACCGCGCCCAGCCTGCCAAGCCGATGCGGCTTGACATCGCGAGCCATCGTTCCTAATGTTCAGGAACCATGACTGCATTCGGTAGTCGAACCCGAGGTGAACCGCTGATCCTGGAAGTCGATCCCGGCGGGGTGCCGCGTCGCTGGTTGCTGGTCGAAGAGGCGATTACCTACCACGCCAAGCATCAGGTGGCATGGTCGATCGGCAGCATCGTGCGTACCTACCGCGGCGGCCTGTCGCGCAGCACCGGCGAGCGCTCCGAACTCTCGACCGCGAGCATCATCGCGATCAAGGGGGCGGGCTCGTTCGCGAAGGAGTTCCAGCGCGAACCGGCACTGGTCAACGCCGCCCTGTTCGTGCGCGACCGGCAGGTCTGTGCATACTGCGGTGATCGCCTGCGCGAGCGGGAACTTTCGCGCGACCATATCGTGCCTCTGTCGCGCGGCGGCGAAGACCGCTGGATGAACGTGGTGACCGCCTGCCGGGCCTGCAACAGCAAGAAAGACAACCGGACGCCCGAGGCCGCGCGCATGCCGCTGCTCTACCTGCCGTATGTGCCCAACCGCCATGAGCACATGATCCTGCAGAATCGCCGCATCCTCGTCGACCAGATGGAATACCTGATGGCGAGGGTGCCGAAGCACAGCCGCCTGTACGGCTGACCGGCCCCGGCCCGGCCAGCTCAGGTACCTCAGGTCCCGTAACGGACGTTGCTCTTGGCCTCTCGAATCGCGCATAGCGCGCTGTAGCAGGCCAGCCACGCGGTCT
>CAMDXD010000365.1 GCA_945877995.1 Bordetella parapertussis | reverse complement strand
CTGTCGGAATGCTCAACCACTGCACGCCCTGCGGCGTCTTGATCCGGTTGCGGTTCCGCCAGTCGTTCTTCGTGTACTGCACTTCATCGTAGAACACGAACTCGTCCACCGACGCGATCAGATCGAAGTAGCCCTTCCACGGAATGTAGTTCGACTGAACGACTGCCAGGCGCTTCATGTACGTCAAGAGTTCCAGGGGCTGACCACAGGGGGAAGGGCACGAGCCCGGATCGTTCAGGCACGCGGATCGGTGTCGTTCCCACGAAGTACCGCCTTGCGCGGGCGAAAGCTGTTGCCGTGCTGCATATTAGCAAACCATCTTGACGACCTGCGCGGCCAGCGTCTCCAGCGTGAAAACCTTCTGCCCCGCTCGCGGGCCCACCGCGACGCACGCAACACTGGCGTACCGGCCCCTCGGTGACGTACGCGGCCGGTCAGGACTGAGAGCGATTGACGAGTCGTTCGAGTTCTTCTGCCGACGACAGCACGGCGTCGATGGGCGGGAGCACGCCGAAGACCATCCCGGCCATCGCCTCATAGTCCCTGGCGAGGGCAGCACGCATTGCTGTGCTCGGTGTGAGCGTGAATGACCCGGCTACTGCGCTGTCGAGCCCCAAGTCTGTACTGCCGAAGAACAGTCTTGCATGACGCGCGCAGTCGAGCGCAAGCGCACGATCGCGTTGCCATTCCTGTGCCGACTCGGCCTGCAGCAGCTGGTGCACGTCGTAGTAGTGGCGCGTGACCCGTTGTCCGCCGTGCCGCAGCTCGCCGCGGCGGTCGTGCCACTGCCGGAGGCCATGCAGGATCATCACCTTGTCCCAGAACGTGCGCTCAGGGTTTACGGTGGTCACATTGGCGACGGACAAGTCCTGTTCGGGAAGATCCTGAGCGATGTAGGGCAGCACCGTCGCGACGCGGTGCGGGTCCAGCGCCGACTTGGCACCCGACTCGATCTTGACTGCGGAGCGAACGTACTCACCACCAGTCGCCGTGACGGCGGGATACCAGAAGAGCAGCGTCTGTCCGTCGGGGTCCTCTGGGTCCGGCTCGAGCTGAAACCTGGCTTCAGGAATAATCGATGCAGCGAGGTTTGCGAACTGCTCCTTCAATGGCCCGGCAATGTAGCTCCTGCAGGCATCGCGGATGGCGTCCAGTCGCGCACGACGCTGCTTGCCGCTCAGGGCGTCCAACTCCTGAACCTCGGTCGGATGACCCAGATCGTCCCGGAACACCGTGACGTCGATGTCTTCAGAGAATCGGGCGATCAAGCCGAAGGCCTTCGAGAGCGAGGTGCCGCCTTTGAACAGCAGTCGCGGCCCGCCGGCAGGCAGGCCGTTGAAGAGCACGTCCAGTGTCCAGCAGACCCAGAAATCCTTCTCGACATTCTGGATCGCCGTGCCCAGACGGGCTGCAGTGGCCAGAAACAGGCCGCGCCGGTCGGCGTCAGGGGCAGCAACGACGTCATGGAGGGCAACGTTCACCGGGCGCCCGCTACGGATTCGGCCGAATGACGGAGCGCAACCGTGGCTTCACAGCGCGGCGCGGCGCAGGGGTGGGCGTTGGTGCTGCCTGCGGATCGCAGCCAGGCAGTCTGCGAACCAGACTCTGCATCCACGCAGGCATCGCGCTGAAGCCGTCGAGCAGGTCCTGGCGGATCGCCGCGCCGTGGGCAGGGTCCACTAGCACCATGGCGAGTCGCGTCAGGATACGGTCGCGATCGGAGCCCAAGGTGTCCTTAAGCCAGTGCAACGCCTGCACTACGCGCATGGCAGGACGCCCGGCCCAGTAAAGGCGACTCGGTGCGGTTTGCTTGAACTCGATGGTCAACCGGTTGAGCTTGATGGCGCGCCGGCGGGCATCGGTGTGGATGGTGACGCGGGCTGGCACGGCATCGGTCAGGCCCAGGTCATTGGCGGCGGTCATCCGGTCCACCAGCAGGCGCAACCGGTCGCGGCGGACAATGGCGTCCACCACTGCGCGGTAGTCCGGCGTGCTGGGTCGCTTCGTCAGTCCGTTCAGCGTTGGTCGGTCGTAGAGGCCGCGATCGATACGGCGCAGGTCACCGGCCTGCACCATGCGTTGCAGGGTCTTGTCGATCGCGCTGCGGTTGCCCAGTGCAGCGAAGTCGGTCGGTACCCACACGTGACCTGGGTCCGCGGCGGCGATCAGTCGGGAGATGCGGGTCTTGGTGTCGGACACGATTAGATCCTGTCCGATATTTGTATATGTTTTCCAGACATTCGACAAGAACTATTTGTCCGAAACTTGTAGTGGTATTTCAGACACGCCAAGCTCATCGGGTAATCGCGCTGGTGTGCTATCGGCCCGTTCCTGACGCCGTCGGCTGGTACTTTCAAACGCCCCTGCACGCCGCCAAGAGCCGCTGGCTTCAGTTCACGCCTGCCGGTGACTGATCAGAGAACGGCTAGTTCGACTTCCCCCAAAGCTCGGCCAGCCTGGCATCGCGCCCGCAGCCGTTGCGGTAGATCTGGTAGCGCACCGGGTTCTTCTTGTAGTAATCCTGGTGATAGTCCTCGGCGACCCAGAACGTTGTCGCTGCAGTGATCTCGGTGTGGATGCGCGGGAATCGCCTGCTTGCCTCCAGGGCAGTACGGCTCGCTTCAGCCGCACGCTTCTGCGCCGGATCGAGATAGAAGATGCCACTGCGGTAATGGTTGCCGACATCGCAGAACTGCTGGTCCTTCACCGTCGGATCGACGTTGCGCCAGAAGTGTTCCAGCAGCTGCTCGTAGCCGACGCGGGCCGGATCGAACACCACGCGCACTGCCTCGGTGTGCCCGGTGCGTCCAGCACTCACCTGGCGGTAGTTCGGTCGTTCGACGGTGCCGCCGATGTACCCCGACTCGGCCGAGATCACGCCTGGCAGCTTCTCGAAATCGCTCTCGGTGCACCAGAAGCAGCCACTGGCGAAGATCGCCACTGCGGTGCCGGGTGCAGGCGGCGCCGCCGCGGTCGCCGACTTGCCCGCACCGGTGGGTGCGCCAGGACCCGGAACAGACTGTGCCACCACGCCCGCGGCGAACAGCAGCCCGAGCACGATACCGACCACGCTGCGCCGGCTCATGTGCGCAGCGCCGGCAACGCTTCGCCTTTCGGCACGAAACTCAGGGCGACCCCGTTGTTGCAGTAGCGCAACCCGGTCGGCCGCGGCCCGTCCTCGAACACATGGCCATGGTGCCCGCCGCAATGAGTGCAGTGATACTCGGTGCGCGGCAACACCAGCTTGAAGTCGCGCCTGGTGCCCAGGGCCTTGGGCAGGAAGTCGAAGAAGCTCGGCCAGCCGGTGCCGCTCTCGAACTTGGTCGCGCTGTCGAACAGCGGCTGGAAGCAGGCCGCGCAGACGAAGGTCCCGGCCCGCTTCTCCTGGTTGAGCGCACTGGTGCCGGCACGCTCGGTACCGTCCTCGAACAGCACGCGGAAGCTGTCCGCCGGCAGCAGCGCCTTCCACTGCTCGCGCGATTTCACCAGCCGGGGGCTGCCGGACTGCGCAACCGCTGGTGCAGCCCCTGCCGCGGCAGCCAGCAGACCCGAAAATCGCGACAGCCAATGACGACGTTCCATGCTGCCTCCTGTGTGATCTGCGACAAAAGGCAGATTCCGCGCGCCGCCCGTTAACCCGTGATGATTGTCGTCGCTGCCGTATCGACGGGCAAGGACACGCTGCTGTCCAGGATGCATGCAGGTTGTCGTTGTTTTTATTGGTGGGCCCGCTGGGACTCGAACCCAGGACCAAAGGATTATGAGTCCTCTGCTCTAACCAACTGAGCTACAGGCCCATTTCCCTGCAAGACTCCGCTCTATTGTACTTTGTCGGCGCGCCGCTGCAGCAGCGGAAAATGGCTACGGTCCGTGGCCATGCAGGCAGCCGAGGGCGTCGGCGCCGTGGAATCAGCCTTGCCTGAAATCCTCGACCGATTTCGCCAGCGTGCCATCCTTCAGCTTCAAAGGCAGGGTCACCGGCCGTGTCGGCCCGAAGGTCGGGATGTACACCGAGTGCTTGCCGGCGCCGCCGACGACGATCACGTGCACGCCGTCCTCACCCTTGATGATCGGCACCGGCCGGTCGCGCTGCTCGGCGGTGAGGCCGGGCAGCCAGGGCTCGAACTGCTTCAGGCGGCGCACGATGTTGTCGTCGGACAGGTTGCCCAGCGGCACCCGCGCATGCTCGAACAGGAAGGCCTTCACGTCGCGCTTCGAGAAGCCATCCTTCGCGATCGACGCCGCGTGCTCCGGCCCGATCACCACCAGCGGCTCTCCGGCGTAATAGATGTTGTTGGCACCGGTCTGGGCGATCGTGCCGGCGATCAT
>CAMDXD010000364.1 GCA_945877995.1 Bordetella parapertussis | reverse complement strand
GGGGCGATCACCAGGCCGCGTTCGGACAGCGCCTCGGCGGCGACCGTTATCACGCCGCCGCCTTCCGACAGCACCGCCACGCGGCGCGAGCGCATCGCCGGTAGCAGGTGCAGCGCCTCGGCCACCGGATACAGGCAGTCGGATCGTTCGAGCAGCGTGATACCGGCCTGCTTCAGCACGCCGGAGGCCACGGTGTAGTCGCCGGCGAGCGAGCCGCTGTGGGACCGCGCGGCGCGCACGCCTTCGGCGGTACGGCCGGCCTTGAACATGACGATCGGCTTCTTCGGCGTGACGCTGCGCGCGGCCTCGATGAACGCGCGTCCGTCCTTGAAGCCTTCGATGTATGAGATGACCACGCCGGTATCTGGATCGTCGCCCATCGCGGACAGGTATTCATGGAACTGGATGTCCGACTGGTTGCCCACGGAGAGCAGGGTGTTGAAGCCGAAATACTGGTGGAACTGCGCCTCGGCCAGGATCGACAGCATCACGTTCGCCGAGTTGGCGAGCATCGCCGCCGGACCGCGCGGGATGTCGAACCAGGCAATCGCGTTGCAGGCCTCGCGTGCGGTGAAGATGCCGTTGGTATTCGGTCCGATCAGCCGCACGCCGTACCGGCGCGCGACCGCAACTGTCTGTTCCTCGAGCAGGCGACCGGCTTCGCTCGCCTCGCTGAAGCCGCCGGCGAGCAGGAGCGCACCCTTGACGCCCTTGCGGCCGCAGGCTTCGATCACCTCGGGCGCAGCCTTCGCCGGCGTGCATACGAGTGCCAGGTCGACCTCGCCCGGTACCGCCTCGATCGAGGGGTAGCACTTGAGGCCGAGGATCTCGCCCGACTTCGGATTGATCGGGAGGATCTCTCCCTTGTAATGGTCGGTGATCAGCGTGCGGATCGCCCGGTAGCCCCGCTTCTCCGGGTCGCTCGATGCGCCGATCACGGCCAGGCGCCTTGGATTGAGGATGCGATCAAGGGGGTTGGTAGAGGTTGGCGCGGAAGTCGACATGTCGGCGGCTCTGATCCGTTCGGATGGGATAGCCGGAGTCTAGACCGAGGGGCCTGCACCGACAACGCGTCCCTCCCCGCGGATGTTCGCCTGCGCAGGCCTCAGCGCGGCCAGCGCGCCGGGCACCCCACATGCGACCCCGCGAGCGGCTTTCGAGCCCGGGTTGATCCATGTCAATAATCGGCGTTCGCTGCATGGCGATGATTGGACGCCGCCATCGAACGGGCGGCGTAATCCCGTAGCCGGACGGCGTGCATGACCATGCAGGCGGCGCCAGCGGACAGTCCTGAAGAGACCTGCAACTATCGGGTGGTACGTCAGCTCGCGCTCATGAAGACCGTCAGACGGCTGCGCGCGGCCGCCGTCGGTACAACCGTGCCGCGCAACAGGGCGGTCAGTGGTCGTCGCGCACGTGCGGTTCGTAGCCAAGTTTAGGCTTGCTGGTGTCGGGATCGACCTCATGCACCGCGTCGATGTCCACGGCTGCTTCTTCGCGGGCGCGGGTTGGTTGGCGCCGTTGCTTGCCCCGGAAGTCGGGGATTTCGATCTCGCGCCGGCACGCACTGCGTAGAGGCTGCGGAAAGGCTTGCCGATGCGGTAGAGCGACGACCCGCGGCGCGTGCTGTGCCGGGACGAGGCGAGACGATCCTGTCCGGCCTGTCGCTGTCCGCGGGCGACAGGCCGACCGGAAGGCAGAGTTCCGGCAGGCTGCAGGACCTGCGGGCCGCCTGCCGATCCGACAGTTCGGGTGTATTCTGGCGGACAATTAAAGCGCGAGTGCATGGAAAGTTGCGCGTCCGACGTCGCCCTGATCTTGCATTGGATGCTACAGTCAAGGTCATAATCGTACGATATACGCTGTAATAGCAAATTCGAACTTGTAATTCCCTACGCTTGAATCTCACCCTGCCGTACTCGGTGCGGCATCGCCGCGCAGGCAATCAATCAAGAGCGTGATGGACACAGCCCCGATTCCTTTCCGTTTCGACGCCGACGCATGGTCGGTGCACGAGAGAGACTTTCCAGCTGAAGGTTCGAACGCCGATCGGCTGCAGTTCTGTCTGAATTATGCCGTGCTGGCGCCGTCCTGCTTCAATACTCAGCCGTGGTTCTTCAGGCTGACCGGCCAGGCACTCGAGTTGTTTGCCGACCGGTCGCGAAGGTTGCCGGTGGCCGATCCCGACGGGCGCGCGCTGATGATCGCGTGCGGAGCTGCACTGTTCAATCTGCGTTGTGCGCTGCGCTACCTCGGCCTGCAACCGAAAGTCACGCTCCTGCCATGGCTCAATGACGGCGATCCGCTGTCCGGCAGCGAGGTGCCGCTGGCCCGGATCGAACTCGACGGCACCTACGCCTGTCCAGCGACAGAGCGGGTCCTGTTCCAGGCGATCCGCCGGCGCCGGACCTACCTCGGCGCGTTTGACCCGGCGCCGATCTCCCAGAGCCTGATCGACGCCATGCAGGAGCAGGCGCGCCACGAAGGCGCCTGGTTGGGTATGCTCGAGGACGTCGAGGCGAAGGCCGATGTGTCCCGTATCGTTGCAACAGCCGACCGGCTCCAGCTCACCCAGCGCAAGTACCGGATCGAACTGGTCAAGTGGAGCCGGCGCGGGGCGCATCTGCTGCCGCCGATGCCGCCTGGCGCGCTTCAGCTCGGGCCGCACGGCGAGTTCGCGCTCCCGTTCGGGGCGTTCCTCGATCCCGATCTGTCCGGGCAGGCCGGAACCGACCTGATCGAATCCACGCCCCTGATCGGCGTACTCGGTGCAGACGGCGACACCCCGATCGACTGGCTGCGCTCCGGGCAGGCACTGCAGAGGACGGTGCTCTGGGCGCGTGCGGCCGGTGTCTGGGCCAGTTTCCTGAACCAGCCGATCTGCCACCCCGAGTCCCGCATGCAGGTCGCGCACCTTGTGGACCGCAACCATCCGATGCTGCTGATCCGCTTCGGTCGCGTACCGCCGCCGACGCCGTCGCGTGCGCTGCGTTCGGCGCGCTACGTGATCGGCAATTGAGCGCCCATCCGGCACCCGACGCAGACAACCGCGCGCCGCCTCGCTACACTGGTGCTTCCGCCTGACTTCGAAGCATCGAGTGGCTGACCTGCGTCCGGAGCAACTGGAAGAGGCTTTCGCACTGTTCAGCCAGGCCTCGGCCGAGCTCACCAGTGCCTATCAGGCGCTGCAGGGCCGCGTCGAGCAGCTCTCCGGTGAACTGGCTGCGACGAACAGCGAACTGCGCGTGCAGCTGGCTGCGAAGGATGCGCTGTCGCGCCGGCTTGCCGCACTGCTCGCCGCGCTGCCCGGCGGCGTGGTGGTGCTCGACGCCGGCCACCGTGTCACCGATACGAATCCGGCAGCGAACCACCTGCTCGGGCCGCTGGCCTCCGGCCAGGCGTGGGATGAACTGATTGCCGGTGTGCTCCGTCCCACCGCCGCGCCGGACGAGTTCGACGCGGTGCCGCCGGTGGCTGCCGCAGGCACGGCGACGGAGCCAGGGGATCCGCACCGAACCCGGCGGGTGCGGCTGTCCGTAAGCGAACTTCCCGATGGCGGATCGATCGCCCTGGTGAACGACATCACCTCTGCGCATGCCCTGACCGGGCAACTCGAGCGCGCCCGCCGGCTGTCCGCGATGGGGGAAATGGCGGCAAGGCTCGCACACAACCTGCGTACGCCGCTGGCCACCGCGCTGCTCTATGCCGGGAACCTCGGCCGCACCACCCTCCCGGAGGCCGAGCGAAGTCGTTTTGCCGATCGTACCGTCGACAGCCTGCGCAGGGTGGAGCGCATGATCCAGGATATGCTCCGCTTCGTACGGGGCTACGAGGATGGGTTCGAGCCCTTCGTCGTGGGCGAACTGTTGCGCGAACTGGCACAGGTAATCGAGCCGCAGATGGCGCGGCGGGGAGTGAACTTCGAAATCTTCGATCGCAGTGGAGGCGGGCAGATCCAGGGCAACCGCAAGGCAGTCGCCGGGGCCCTGCTCAACCTGCTCGAGAACGCGCTGCAGGTCAGCGATGCCGGCGGTCGTGTGACGCTCGGCGCAGGCCCGCACGGACGCGCGATGGATTTCTCCGTCGAAGACACCGGGCACGGGATCGATCCTGCAGCGATGGACCGACTGTTCGAGCCGTTTTTCACGACCCGGGCGGACGGTACTGGTCTTGGCCTGGCGATCGTGCGCGGCGTGGCTACTGCCCACGGCGGCGAGGCGCTGGTGGAAAGCCGTCCGGGCGAAGGCAGCCTGTTCACGCTCAGGCTGCCGGCGAGCGCGAGGGCGGTGGCATGATGAAGCTGCTGCCGGTGCTGATCGCCGAGGACGACGCCGACCTGCGCGAG
>CAMDXD010000363.1 GCA_945877995.1 Bordetella parapertussis | reverse complement strand
CTCGACCGTGCAGGCATCGGGCGCGTGGAACCGGTGGTACATGCCCGAGGTCAGGCGCAGCGTGACATAGGTGCCGTCCTGGAAGGGCAGGCTCGACCGGGCGTCACCGAACAGTTCGCCGATGCCGTACGGGAAGCCCTTCGCCTGGACCACCAGGCCGTCCTCGACGGTACCGCAGGCACCGACGATCGCATCGCACGGGCTGGTCATCAGCGACGGATCGGCGGCGACCGGACGCGCGCCCGGCGCGAGTTCCCGCGTGAAGCAGTCGTGCAGCGACCGGAAATCGCGCCGGCGGGCGTCCTCCAGTTCCAGGTCGCCGAACCACTGCCAGGCGCGCAGCGACACGCGCACCACCCACGGCTGGGTCACCTGGCTGTACCAGCCCATGCAAAGGGTGAGCAGGCGGCGCGGAATGCGGTTGCAGAGCAGGAAATTGATGTCCTCCTGCGCGAAGAATCGTCGGATCAAGGAGATTTTCACGGCATTGTCAATTGATGCTGATAAACGTGGTTAACCCAACCGTGGAACTCACCATGCAGACAACCCTTGCAGCCCTGGCCGCAGCATCCTGTGCAATCGCATGGTCGTTCCCGAAGGTGCGGCGACGATGGCAGCTCTCGCGCGCCAAGCATCAGTCCCTGGCCGGCCATTCCCGCATGGCCAAGCGCGTCGCCGGCATGATTCCCGGCTATTCCTACGCAGACGATGCGTTCTTCGCCAGCGACGGCGCACCGCCCGATATCGTCGCCCGCCGCCGCAGCGGCTTCGAACGGCTGGCCGCCGCGTTCGCGCAACGCTACCCCTCGGGATCGGCGATGACGCTGCAGGCGGCAGAGTTGCTCTCCGACCTGCAGTTCACCGGACGCTACCGCGTGCCGTTCCAGTACCAGGCCTACCTGCGCCGACACCTTCAGGCCGGCCAATTCCTGCGCGAGTCCGCCGGGGTGACCGTAACCGACATCGACGGCAACACGCTGATGGACCTCACCGGGTCGTACGGCGTGAACGTGTTCGGCTACGACTTCTACAAGGCCTGCATCGACGAGGGGGTGGCCACCGCGCGCGCGGTCGGCCCGGTCCTGGGCGACTACCACCCGTGCGTGCTGGAGAATGCGCAGCGCCTGAAGGCGATCTCCGGCCTCGACGAGGTGTCGTTCCACATGTCGGGCACCGAAGCCGTGATGCAGGCGGTGCGCCTGGCCCGCTACCACACGCGGCGCACGCACCTGGTGCGGTTCTGCGGCGCCTACCACGGCTGGTGGGAAGACGTGCAGCCCGGGCCGGGAAACCCGCTGCCACCGCGTGAGACCTACACGCTTCGCGATATGGACGAACGATCGCTGCAGGTGCTGCGCACCCGCAAGGACATCGCATGCGTGCTGGTCAACCCGCTGCAGGCGCTGCATCCCAACAAGGGCGCGCCGGGCGACTCCTCGCTGCTCGACAGCGGCCGCCGCGCAGGCGTCGACCGCGCGCGGTACACCGAGTGGCTGCAGCGTCTGCGCGCGGCCTGCGACGCCAACGGCATCGTGCTGATCCTCGACGAGGTCTTCGTCGGGTTCCGCCTGGCGCCCGGTGGCGCGCAGGAATACTTCGGCGTGCAGGCCGACATGGTCACCTACGGCAAGACGCTCGGTGGCGGCCTTCCCGTGGGCGTGGTCTGCGGCCGCAGCGCGCTGATGAAGCGCTTCCGCGAGGACCGGCCGGCCGACCTCTGCTTCGCACGCGGCACCTTCAATTCCCACCCGTATGTGATGGGCACGATGAAGGCCTTCCTCGACCGACTCGACACGCCCGAGGTGCAGGCCATGTACGCGGGGATCGATGCGCGCTGGGACCAGCGGGCGGCGATCTTCAACGGCAGGCTCGCCGAGGCTGGCGTGCCGGTGCGGGTGGCCCATCTTTCGTCGATCTGGACCGTCTACTACACGCTGCCGTCGCGCTACAACTGGATGCTGCAGTTCTATCTCCGCCTCCATGGGCTGGCGCTGAGCTGGGTGGGTACCGGTCGCCTGGTGTTCAGCCTCAACTACGGCGACGCCGAATTCACCGAGGCCTGCGACCGGTTCGTACGCGCCTGCGTGCAGATGAACGACGAGGGCTGGTGGTGGGACACCCCCGCCGTGAGCAACCGGTCAATCAGGCGCCAACTGCTGGTCGAGACCCTGCGCCAGCGCCTGCTTCCGTTCAGCGATGCCGCACGTGCGGCATCGGATCGATGAACTCGCCGCGCAGCACGTACCAGGGGGCCTTGTAGTAGAGGCCGATGTCGTGGAACGGATCGGTGATGATCTTCAGTGCCCAGGTGAGGCCGGTCAGCAGGTTCTGCTTGAACCAGAGCTGCACGACGCGCAGCAGCAGGCCGGCCACCGCCAGGGCAAGCCACCACATCCCAAGGGTATTCAGGAATTCGCCCGCTCCCGCGTCATCGGCCGACAGCGGCCAAAGGACGACCGGCACCAGCAGCCAGGCGGCCATCAGCACCACCTTGCGGCGTATGTTGTAGCCGACCTTGATCGCCTCTTTGTATTCATCCGAGACCCGGTTGACCTCGTCGAAGCCGCGCGGCTCGAAGAAGAAGTGCCCGGCCTGGCGCGAGGTCATCGACACGCACCAGCCGAGGATCGCGGCTGCGGCCGGATTGATGAACAACAGCCCGTAGGCCACGAGGAAGCTCGTCGCGCTCAGCAGATGCAGGCACTGGTTGATCCGGCTGTGGTGGTAGAAGCGATGGTCATCCCAGCGCTGCGTTGCAAGTTCCCTCAGTACGTCGTTCATGCCGGCCCTCCTGCAGGTTGTGATGTGCGGGCCGCCTGCTGCACTGGCACCCGCCCCGGACGGACTGTGTGGCCCGCCCCGGGGCCCGATCGTGGGGCCCTGGCATGAAGGCTCGGTGACGCTTTCGTGTCAAAACCGACACGGATCGGTCATCACGTTGCAGGAATCGGGCGTCATCCTCCGTCCATGCCCGCCGCCAACCCATGGTCGCCGCCGTCTGAAACGCCCGCCCGGACGCATCGTCGCCTGCGACTGGCCTACGTCACCGAAACCTATCCGCCGGACGTGAACGGCGTGGCGACCACGGTGGCCTCGATGGTCGCCGGGCTGCGCGGGCGCGGCCATCGGGTGCAGCTCGTCCGGCTGCGGCCGCACGACCCGGCTGCGGGGGCAGCCTCGCCCGAGGCCGACGACGTGCTGCTGCCCAGCCTGCCGGTGCCGTTGTATCCGGGCCTGCGGATGGGAACTCCCTGCAAGGGCCGTCTGGTCGATGCGTGGACCCGGCAGCGGCCTGACGTGGTGCACATCGCCACCGAGGGACCGCTGGGCTGGTCAGCGCTGTCTGCCGCGCGGTCGCTGGGCCTGCCGGTGACCTCCGAATTCCGCACCAACTTCCACGCCTACAGCGCCCACTACGGCGTGGGCTGGCTGCATTGGTCCATCATGGCCTACCTGCGCTGCTTCCATAACCGCACGCAGCAGACGATGGTGCCCACCGAACCGATGCGCAGCGAGCTGGCCGCGTGCGGCTTGCGTGACGTCACGGTCGTGGCGCGCGGCGTTGACACGGTACGCTTCGATCCGGCACGCCGCGACGAGCGGCTGCGCGCGGCCTGGGGCGCGGCCGCCGAAGACCCGGTGGTGCTGAGCGTCGGACGCCTAGCACCCGAGAAGAACCTGGATGCGCTGGTCGCTGCATTCGCCGAAATACGCCAGCGTGTTCCACGGGCCCGGCTGGTGGTCGTCGGCGACGGACAGCTTCGGGCACGCATCAGTGAACGCTGCCCAGGCGCGATCATGGCCGGCCAGCGCACCGGCGACGACCTCGCCGCGCACTACGCGTCGGCAGACCTGTTCCTGTTTCCGAGCCTGACCGAGACCTTCGGCAACGTCACCACCGAGGCGATGGCAAGCGGGCTGCCCGTGGTGGCATTCGATTATGCCGCGGCGGGCAGGCTGATCCGCTCCGGCGAGAACGGCCTGCTCGTTCCCTATGAAGACACCGCCGCCTTCATCGACGGTGCGGTGGTGCTCGCCAGCGACCGCTCGCGCGCCCGTGCGATCGGCCGTCGTGCGCGCGCGACGGCGTGTGACTGCGGATGGGACGCGGTGGTCGAGCGGTTCGAAACGGTGCTGGGCAGCGTCCTGCGCCCGGCCGAACCGGCACCGACGGACGCGCTGTCGGTGCAACGGCGAGCGGCCTGACCATGCTGGCGACCGCGACCGCGACCCGTCCGGCACGCATCCCGGCGGCAGCCCCTGCGCAACTGCGTCCGCCCGCGCTGGAGGTGGCCTGGGCATCCGACCAGGACGACGTACGCGCAGCGCAGCGGCTGCGCTACCGGGTCTTC
>CAMDXD010000362.1 GCA_945877995.1 Bordetella parapertussis | reverse complement strand
AGCGGTTCTTTCTCTCCACTGCGCCGTGCGCGCAGGTCAGCGATCGAGAGCGACAGCGCTTCCACCGCTGCATCGATTCGATCCCCCTCGGCTGCGACACGGAAACGCGTACGCAGGTTCACCTTCGCCTCGTCGATGTCGAACCGCACGAAGGGCGCGTAGTAGGGTGCGTAGTTGCGCGGGCGCACCCCGGTCAGTTCCAGTGTGCCCTTGGCGCCTGCCGGCGCGACCGCGATCGCAGCTTCCAGCGCAAGCATCTCGCCGAAGCCGGTGCGGATCGATGCCGCGAGCCTGGCCGGATCGGCCCGTGTGCTGGACAGGCCCGCCACCGAGAGGTCGATATCGGCGAGTTCCGTCCGGAACGGGGACTGCAGCGATTGATCGGTGAACGCGATGCGGCCGTCGTTCAGCTCGAACCGGGTCACGGAATAGCGCAGCGGTTGCACCGGCGTGGCTTGCGGAGCCTGGGGCGCCGGACCCGCGGCATCCGCTTTCTCCGGACGGGGGGCGAGCGCCAGCAGGTTGAGGACGCCGTCGCGGCCGCGCACCGCCTCCACGGACAGGCCAGTGACGGTGATCCTGGAGATGTCGATGTCACGCGCGAACACGTCGATCGATTCGATGTCGACCTCGAACAGCGGCAGCGACAGCGGCGGAACCTTTGCGCTATCGGCCACTATCAGGTCGCGCAGGCGCGCGGTGCCCGAGACGGTGAGCCGCTGCGGCTGGCCGGGTGCGCGGATGAAGTACAGACGCAGGTCGGTGTCGAGCGTCCCCGACGGGACGTCGAACGCGAGCGTGGCGGGCACGTAGCGCAGATAGCGCCCGATCGGCAGGCGGTCGAGCGAAAGCTGCAGTGAGCTCTCGAGCGTGTCGAGGAAGGGTACGGTCTCTCCCTTAAGTTCGACGTTGGTGCCGTTGA
The DNA here is from genome assembly GCA_945877995.1 of Bordetella parapertussis. Taxonomy (GTDB): domain Bacteria; phylum Pseudomonadota; class Gammaproteobacteria; order Burkholderiales; family CAIKXV01; genus CAIKXV01. The sequence continues at coordinate 3,453 of CAMDXD010000362.1, read as the reverse complement.
AGCTCGCCGAGAACGAAGGGGTGACTTTTACCGCGACCCGCGCCGGCAGGTTGGACAGGAAGGGGATGCCGAAGCGGATCGCGGTGACCGCATGCCGCGCATCCTCGACGCGGTCGTCGATGTCGACCTCGCCACCGGACAGTTCGATGTTGTTCAGCGAGAAGTAGGCCTTGCCTTCGCTCCGGGGCCGCTTTGCCAGCGTTTCGAGGATGTCCGTGAAGTTGAACCGGCCACCGGGCAGCCGTACGATCTTCAGCCGGGGTGCGCTCAGCCTGAGCGCACTGACGACCGGGGCCAGGTTCCAGAGTGAACTCGACTCGACATTCAAGTAGAGCTCGTCGAGCGATGCGAATATGTCCTTTGAACCCGCTTCGTAAAGGCGCAAGCCGGACACGGTCGCCGACAGCGCGAACGGATTCACGGAGATCCGCTCGATCGAGACCTCCCGCCCGAGGGCCTTGGACGCCTGCTTCACGATCAGCGATTTCGCCACCGGCGGCACGATGAAGTATCCGGCCAGCACGAAAAGCACTAACAGCCCGGCCAGGTACAGCGCCAACCTGCGCAGCCGTGGACGGCTGAAGGAGATCTTCATGGCGCGTAAACCCACAGGTCGGCCATCAGCGTGCAGCCCGGCACCGGCAGCGGCCCGGTTACCTGCACCGCCGACAGCGGAAGGTCGAGCCCTGGCAGCCGCTGCTGAAACGTGCGCCAGGCCGCGTCGAGCCCAGAGAGGTCTGTCATGAACAACTGCAGCCGCACCATGTCGTGCAGCGACGTGCCGGCAGCCTCGCACAGCGCCGCGGCACGGTCGACAATCGCGTTGACCTGGGCCTCGACCGTGCATCCGAAGTGCGGCTGCCGCGGATCGGACAGGCATCCGGGCAGCGGGCCATCGGCGTCTGCTGCGAGCAGGGCGGAGCAGAGCAGCAGGTCTCCGGCGAGTACTGCGGCCGGTTGCCCGTCGATGCCGGTATGGAACCCGGCATCGATGTTGTGCCGGCGGGTCCTGGCCCCCTCGACCAGCCCGATCGCATTGATCTCGAGCCGGGCGTCCTCGATCGCGAAGCCAGGCGTGGAGGTGGGGATGTAGCTCACCGCCGGGCGCGTCGCCGCGTCGGGAAACCAGCGATGCCACACCTCGTTGAACGCGGGCAGGTCGTTCATGTCACGCAGGTAGACCTGCGCCTTGACCATCGAGGCGATCGACGAGCCGGCACCCTCGAGCGCGACGGCGATCTTCTGCTTCATCGCATAGTCGGCCTCGAGCTTGATGCGCGTGCCTTTCCACAGGTGGCCGTCGGGCACCTTCGCCTCCGGCGCGATGCCGCCGAGGTCTCCTGGCTGGTGGGCTGCCATGAAGCCGGCGATGAAGACGAAGTCGCCCGCGCGCACTACCGGCGCGAAGCCGGACGTCGATGGCACGTGCAGTCCCGGCGGATAGACCGGCTCTATCGGTGCGTCGAACCGAGGCGTGAGCGCGACGAACTGGGCGTCGAGGTCGGCGCCGTCGAGCAGCAGCCCGGGCATCAGTACCGAGGTGGTCGGGGGGACGAGCGTCCTGAAGCGGCGTACGCGTTCGGTGTGGTAGTGGCTCACTGCGGCCCAGGTCGTGAAGTACTGGTCGCTGCGCACGATGCGCGCGAGCGAGCTGCCGCCGGCTGCGAGTACCTGCTCGAGATGGTCGAACACCCTGGCCGATTCGCGCAGGTGCTTCGGCGCGCCGGACAACGGCGCCCGGCTGCGCAGTACGTCGGCGGCGATGCCCCCAGTCGCGGGGTCGGCGGCCATCTGGCCAGTGGCGAATACCCAGCGCCCGGCCTGTACGCCGCGCGCGAAACGAAGCCCGCCATCGGGACCCAGGGCCACCGGCAGCAGCGGCCGTGTCCGCGCGCGCACGGTGCCGGCGGTGGCGGATGGCGAAACCGATCGACGGGTGCGAGCGGTTGCAGCGGGCGCCGGGGCGGATCGGTTGCGGGGCATGGGCGTCGGACGGTGCGGTAGACCTGCGTAGGCTACATGATGCACGGTGACAGGCGCATGCGGCAACGGTGGCCGTGCCGGGAGGCGTCCTGCGCGGTCACTTGCCTTCCGGTAACCCGGCGCAAGCCAGGCGCTCGCGCGCTCGCGCGAGCGCGCGCTCGACCACCGCCCGCCGGCGTCCGGTGTCCATGCCTTCGGGCTCCGCCGCCAGCCCGGCGAGCTTCATGCGTGCCTTCTCGGCGAAGCGCGCGGCGCGTTCGGTGGGCTCGCGCGCCAGCCGGCGCTGGCGGAAGCGATGGCGCTCGCGGACCAGTGCCGGATCCGGGCGCGCCTGGCCAGCGGGCCTGTCCACCATCGTGATGCAGTCCACCGGACAGGGCGCGATGCACAGCCGGCAGCCGATGCATTCGACGGACAGGACGGTATGCATCCGTCGGCTTGCACCCACGATCGCATCGACCGGGCACTTCTGGAGGCAGATCGTGCAGCCGATGCAGATGGCTTCATCCACGAGCGCGACCTGCAGCGCGGCCTGTCGGTGCACCGGTTCGGCCATCGGGTCGACCGCCTCAGCGCGCACCGCTGGCGTCGCGCGGCAGCGGCTGCCAGTGCCCGTCGATCAGGCCCTCCATCGGCTGGAAGTTGACCTTGTAGGCCATCTTGTGGCTCTGGCTGATCCAGTAGCCGAGATACAGATACGGCAGTCCGAGCTGGCGGCAGAGATCGACCTGCCACAGGATGTTGTAGGTGCCGTAGCTGGCACCGGGCGAATCGGGCTCGAAGAACGTATAGACGGAGGACAGCCCGTCATGCAGGCGATCGACGATGCTGACCATGCGCAGTGTGTGCGCGTCGCGCTCGGGCTCCCGGAACTCGACCAGGTGCGATCGGATGTTGCTCTGGAGCAGGAAGTGGCGGTACTGCTCGCGGCTGTCATGGTCCATCCCGCCGCCGGAATGGCGCAGCGCCTGGTAGCGGAGGTAGAGTGAGTAATGCTCTGGCGCATAGCGCAGGTCGAGCAGTTCCGAAGCCAGCCCTGCATGGCGCGCCTGCGCACGGCGCTGGGACCGTGTCGGCTCGAACGCATCGACGAGGATGCGCACCGGTACGCAGGCCCTGCAGTTGTCGCAGTGCGGGCGATAGGTGAAGGCACCGCTGCGGCGAAAGCCCGAGCGCACCAGTTCGCCGTAGACCGCGGTGTCGATGAGGTGGCTCGGCGTGGCGACCTGCGACCGCGCCATGCGGTCAGGCAGGTAGCTGCACGGGTAGCGTGCAGTCGTGTAGAACTGCAGCACCGAGATCGGGAAATCGTTGAGCCGGGTCATTGTCGATTCAGCGTCGGTCCATCTTCGAGCAGGCGTTCATCGAGCCTCATCCGGACGATCGGTCGCCGGCGCCGATGCCGGCGTCGATGCGGCGGAAGCCGGCGGGCCACGCGCTCGGGCATTCCCCGACTGCGACCGACTGGCT
>CAMDXD010000361.1 GCA_945877995.1 Bordetella parapertussis | reverse complement strand
AGGGGGCTGCACCTGCTGCCCGGCCTGGTCGATGCGCATGTCCACCTGCGCGAGCCCGGGCTCGCGCACAAGGAAGGCTTCGCCGCGGGCACGCGTGCGGCTCTGGCGGGCGGCGTGACGACCGTGATGGTGATGCCCACGGACGATCCGCTCACGTTCACCGCGCGCCAGTTCGAGGACAAGCGGGCGCTGGCCGAAGGCCAGGCATGGGCAGACTTCATGCTGCAGGCAGCCATCGGCGCCCAGGCCTGCCACGTCGAGCAACTGGTCGAGGCGGGCGCCGTTTCGTTCGAGATCTTCCTCGCCGACGTGTCTCCCGCACTGCTCGTCCCCGATGCGGAGGCGCTGCTGCAGGCGCTGGACAGGGTGGCTGCAGCGGGGGCGATCGCGGGCATCACGCCCGGTGACCACGACGTCGTGTCGAAGCGAACGGCAGCGATTCGCGCAGGGTCCACCGGCCGATGGCAGGATTTCCCGCCCACGCGTCCACCGGTGTCCGAAGCCCTGGGCATCGCCCGGGCCTGCGTGGCCGCGCGTGAGTCCGGTGCACGCGTGCATATCCGCCAGGTGAGCTGCGCCGCGGGCGTGCAGGTGCTCGCGGCCCTCGGGCGCTGCGCCCGCATCAGCGCGGAGGTGACACCGCACAACCTGCTGCTCGACGAAGGCGAACTCGGGCGGCAGGGGCCCAACGCGAAGGTCGCACCGCCGTTGCGGCCGGCGAGCGACGTGCTTTCGATGCAGCAGGCGCTGCGAGACCGGGTGATCGACATAGTCGCGACCGACCATGCCCCGCACCTGCCGGCGGAGAAGGCGGCTGGACAGGGCGACATCTGGAAGGCGCCCGGTGGCATCCCCGGCCTGCAGACCTTCCTGCCGACCATGCTCATGCTGGTACAGCAGGGCCTGCTCGGCCTGCCCGACCTGGTCAGGACGTGTTGCACCGGGCCTGCGCAGTTGTTCGGACTAGCCGGTCGCAAAGGTGAACTCTGCACCGGTGCGGATGCGGATATCGTGTTCGTCGACATGGCACGCGGCTGGCAGATCCGGGACGACGACCAGTTGTCGAAGGCGCGCTACACACCGTTCTCCGGTCGGGTCGTTCAGGGCGCGCCGGTGCGCGTGCTGCTGCGCGGGCGCGAGGTGATGCGCGATGGCGCGCTCCTCGGCGAGCCGCTCGGCAGGTTCCTGCGGCCGGTGAGGGCGTGATGCCGGCCGGGCCAAGGTGCAAGCGCGGCGCACGCACTGGATGCGGGCTTGCGCGCGCGCGGGAAGTCATGCTAACGATCGTTCTTCGGGTTCGACGGCTGGAGGTCTGGACGTGAATGCGCGCACCGGGTTGGCGTTATCCGCGATCGCTGTGGCTTGCACGGTCATGGCGCTGCATGGCCCGACGGCATCGGCCGCCCAGCCGTCGTGGCCGGTCAAGCCGGTCCGGGTAATCGTGCCTTTCCCGCCCGGTGGTGGCAGCGACTTCGTGATGCGCACGATCGCGCCCCAACTGTCGGAGCAGCTCGGACAGCAGGTGCTGGTCGACAACCGGCCCGGGGCGCAGGGGGTCGTCGGCACCCAGATCGTTGCCCGTGCCGCGAACGATGGCTATACGCTCGCCGTCGTGGATGCCGCGACGGTCATCCTGCCTTTGCTGATGTCGCCGCCGCCGTTCGACCTGATCAAGGAGTTCGCGGAAGTCGCGATCCTGGTCGAGAACCCGTTCCTCGTGACCATCCATCCCGGGTTGCCTGCAGCGTCGATGGTGGACTTCGTCAAGCTCTTGCAGGCCAACCCGGGCAAGTACAACTACGGTTCCGGTTCGGCGAACTCGCACATCGCGCAGGCCGTGTTCTTCTCGGCTGCCCGGCTCAAGCTGACCCACGTCCCCTACCGCGGCAACGGGCCGCTGATGGTGGCCGCGCTGGGCAACGAGGTGCAGGTGAACTTCACCGGGCCAGGCACGGCCTTGCCGTTCGCGCGATCCGGCAAGCTGCGGCTCGTGGCCGTCACCTCGATCAAGCGGTTCCGGGAGGCGCCCGACACACCGACGCTCGACGAGGCAGGCTTCAAGGGCACCGATTTCCGCAGCTGGCTCGGGATGCTGGCGCCTGCCGGTACGCCGCGGCCGGTGATCGAGCGGCTTAACGGGACCATCAACCGCATCATGGTCTCCGGGCCGGCGTCGCAGGTGCTGCTCGAGCGGGGCTATGACCTGAACCCGGGGCCACCGGAAGCGTTCGGAAAGTTCCTCGGCAGCGAGTTCCGGCGCGTGTCGAGGGCGATCAAGGAGTTCGGCATCAAGGGCGAACCGTAGCCGTCGGTACACGATCGGACGGCGTCATCTGCAGGGCTTCATCACGGCAGTAACAGGGGACAGGGGGCAGGCATGTACGGCTACAGAGGGAGGATCGGTGCGATCATTCCCGCGGACAACGCGGTGCTGGAACCGGAGTTCTACGGCATGGCGCCGGAGGGCGTCTCGTTGAACGTCGCTCGGCTGCCCAAGTCGCCGCGGCCCGAGATGCCCGGCAACGCGCTGCTCGCCGCGGCGACCCTCACGCACGCGAAGGTGAACCTCGTGTCCTACATGTGCGCGGCCAGCAGCTTCATCCTCGGGCCGGAGCGCAACGCGCAACTGTGCCGTGAGATGTCCGAGGCCTCAGGCGGGCTGCCGAGCTTCACTGCGACGACGGCGATGGTGGATGCGTTGCGTGCCGTGGGGGCCACGCGGGTCAGCGTGCTTGCCCCGCATCCGCCGGATACTGCGCGCTCACTGCGCGAGTACCTCGAACAGTCCGGCTTCCAGGTCACCGACGTCGATGCGCTCGGCCTGCCATTGGCGGACATCAACAACACCCGACCCGAACAGATCCTCGAGGCGATCCGCGCCAAGGACCTGAGCCAGGCCGATTCGATTTTCATCGCGGCGACCAACTTCCGTGCGATCGACGTGGTCGACGAGATCGAGCAGACGTTCGGCATGCCAGTCGTGACGTCGAACCAGTGCAGCCTGTGGAAGGCCCTGCAGATACTCAACGTGCGCGCGCCCTACGAGCGCTACGGGCAACTGCTTCGGCAGTAGGCGTGGCGGTGACGGCCGTGCACGTTGTCCCGATCCTGGTCCGTGCGGTTTCCCTGCTGCTTTCGGGGGGCCTCGCCGTCTGCGCGGCGGCGGCGATGGCCTCTGGACGTGCGACGCCGGCCTATCCAGCCAAGCCCCTGCGCGTCATCGTCCCGTTCCCGCCCGGCGGCGGCACCGATTTCGTGATGAGGGCGCTCGCGCCCCACCTCTTCGAGCAACTCGGGCAGCCCGTGCTCGTCGACAACCGAGCCGGCGCCCAGGGCGTCGTCGGCACCCAGCTGCTGGCCCGCGCAGCCAGCGACGGCTACACGCTGGGTATCGTGGATGCGGCAACCGTGATCGCGCCAGCGCTCGTGTCGCCACCGCCGTTCGACGTCGCGAAGGATTTCGCACCGATCGCGATACTCGTCGAGCAGCCGTTCCTCGTGGCCCTCCATCCAGCCGTTCCTGCGGCTTCCATGGAAGCGTTCGTGGCGCTGGTCCGGGCGAGCCCGGGCAGGTACAACTATGGATCGGGTTCGGCCAGTTCGCACGTGACCCAGGCGATGTTCTATTCGATGGCGAGGCTGGACCTCACGCACGTGCCGTATCGGGGCAACGGGCCGTTGATGGCCGCGTTCATCGGCAACGAGGTGCAGGTCTCGTTCACCGGTCCGGCCGCCGTGCTGCCGCAGGCGCGCGCGGGCAAGCTTCGGCTGATCGCGGTAACCTCGATCAGGCGGTTCGGGCAGGCGCCGGACGTGCCGACCCTCGACGAGTCGGGTTTCCGGGGCGTCGAGTTCCAGAGCTGGTTCGGCATGCTTGCGCCAGCGGGGACGCCGAGGGCGGTGGTCGCGCGACTCAACACGGCGATCAACCGGATTCTGTCCGGCGGGGCGGGTGCCCAGGTGCTGCGCGAGCGCGGCTACGATCTGAATCCCGCGACGCCGGAGGCGTTCGGCAGCTTCCTGGCAACCGAGGTCGACCGCTGGTCGAAGGCAATCAGGCAGTTCGGCGTCAAGTCGGTCGATTGATCGCGCGGGCCGCGGGCAACAGGCATTGTTCCGAATCGAGGGCGGCCGGTTGAAACCGGTTGCCGTAACAACAGGAGAAGACTCAGTGGGCAAGCTGCAGGTAAGCATGGGTGTATGCGACTACGACCGCACGCGCGGGCTGTTCGACGGCCGGGTGCAGATCGAAGGCTGCGACGTGGCGGCGGTGAACATCGAGCCGGAAGAGGCGTTCCACCGCGCATTCGGCTTCCAGGAATTCGACATCTCGGAGCTGTCGATCTCCAGCCACACGATGATGACCTCGCGCGGCAGCAATGCCTACGTC
>CAMDXD010000360.1 GCA_945877995.1 Bordetella parapertussis | reverse complement strand
ACCCGCAGGGCGATGGGGCACGGAACGCGATGCAGGCGGCGCTGGGCATGGCGGGTGTGTCGCCGTGCGACATCCAGTATGTCAACGCCCATGGGACGGCGACGCCGGCCAACGACCGCTCCGAAGCGGTCGCATTGAACGCCGTGTTTGGCCCCGCCGGCGTGCCGGTGGCCAGCACCAAGGGCATCACCGGCCATACCCTGGGGGCTGCCGGCGTCGTCGAAGCCATCGTCGCGCTGCAATGCCTGGCCCGGCAGTCCCTGCCGGCCTCGGCCAACCTAAACACTCCCGACGCAGAACTCGGCCTGAACCTGCTTCGGAAGGTGTCACCCGGTCCGGTCGAGCACGTCATGAGCAACAGTTTTGGCTTCGGTGGCAGCAACTGTGCGCTAGTGTTCGGCCGCACCGACGCAGGAGCACAGGAGTGAGTACATGGCGATTCGACCTGCTTGCCGCCGACGTGCAGGCGCCCGGTCTCGACTCGCTGGACACTCTCCGGCGGGTGGTGCGGGGCGAACAGATGATCGACACCCTGGCCCCGGCCGCGCTGCCGCCGCCGCTGCGCCTGGCGGTTAGCGAGCGCCGGCGAACGAGCCAGGCCGTGCGTCTAGTCATGGCCTGCGTCGAGCAGATTCTGGCGCAGCCCCCGGTGCCATTGGACAGTCTGCGCTGCATCTTCGCCGCCGACGAAGGCACCGGCGAGACCTGCCAGCAGATGCTCGAGGCGGTGACCACGACAAAACTGGTGTCGCCGACTGTTTTCACCAACTCGGTACAGAACGTCTCCTCGGGCTATGTCACGATCGGCCATCAGATACGCGGCTCGGTCATCGTGCTCAGCCAGGGGCTCGAGAGCTTCGCGTGCGGCTTGCTGTGCTGCCTGACGGAGATGGACGAGTCGTCATTGCCGGTGCTGCTGGTGACTTGCGATGCCGCGATGCCCGCGCCGCTATCGGAGTTGCGCCCGGTGCCCGAGGCCTGCGCGTCGGCGTGGCTGGTCGCGCCGGCCGGAGGCATGCCGGGTGCGCTTGGCCGTTTCGAAGTCGACCTTCGCCCGCGCGCAGGCCGCACCACGGGGTCGCTGCCGGGCTGGTGGCCGGAGCGATGGGCAAGCCTGGCGACTGCTCCGTCGGTTGCCGCACTGGGTCTACTAGAATGTGGCACCGACGCAACGATCGACCTGACGTTGAACGGTGTACTGCTTTCGCTACGCCGAGTCGATCGAAACGCGGCATGACGCTCGACCGTCACGACATCCAGCGGCGGGTGCCTCACACAGGTGCGATGTGCCTGCTGGTGCGCGTCGATCAATGGGATGTGCAGGGCATCGAGTGTACGGCCCTGGCGGTGAATGCCGACCACCCACTGTCGCGATATGGTCGGCTGCCAGCCGTCGCGGCCGCCGAATACGCCGCACAGGCGAGCGCAGTGCACGGATCGCTGCTTGACGACTGCCAGCGGGCGCGGCCCGGCCTGCTGGCGCGGCTCGCCGACGTGCAATGGACGCGGCCGGCCATCGTCGCGGAGGATGGTCTGCTGCGCGTGCGCGCATCGGTGCTCGCACGCAGCGATTCGGGTTGTGCCTACGCGTTCACGCTCGACGGGCAACGCGGCCCTCTAGTGACGGGCCGGCTGACCGTGGCCTTCAGCGTGGCCGACGACGACGTAGCGTACGCTAGCAGGGCCGGCGCGTGAGCGGCGGCGTCCGGGGTGCGCTAGCGACCGTCCGCAGCGGCATGCTCGGCGGCGCGATCTGCGAGACGCTGGCTGTCGACGGCCTGCACGTGGTGGTGCACGCGCACCGCGGCCTCGATCGTGCCGAGGCGTTGTCCGAACGCCTGCGTGGAGTCAACGGAGGCATGGCGTGAACGACTATGGTCGGAGTGATGGCAGCTCGCCGTGGGATGGCGTCTGGGTACTGATCCCAGCCTACCAGGAGGCGCGGACCATTCGCTCGCTGGCAAGTATGGCGCTTTGCTACTGCCCGCGCGTCGTCGTCGTCGACGACGGCTCGACCGACGGGACCTCGACGATGCTCGAGGATCTCCCGGTGTTGGTCCTGCGACACGAGGCCAACTGCGGCAAAGCAGCGAGCCTGCGCACCGGGCTAGCGCACGCGCTCACGCAGGGGGCCATTGCAGTGGTGACGCTCGATGGCGACGGTCAGCACGACCCGGCCGATCTGCCGCTTCTGCTGCACGCCTGGCGCAGGCACCCGAGCTGTATCGTGCTCGGCTCGCGCCTCCATGATCGTGCGCACTTCCCTCCGGTGCGTTACCGCGCGAATCGGATCGCCTGCTTCTGGATCTCGTGGGCGGCTGGCCACGCGATCGCCGATTCGCAGACGGGGTTCCGCGTGTATCCACGCGAGGTCATTGCGATTGCGCTTGGTCCGCGCGTGCGTTGCGAGGGCTTCGCTTTCGAAAGCGAGATCCTGATTGAGGCGGCGCGGGAACATCGACAGACGGTCGCCGTTGCCATCGCCGGCTGCTACCCGGCCCAGGCGCGCCCCAGCCACTTCAGGCCGGTGATGGACATCTCGAAAATCATCCTGATGGTGGGCGGCCGGCTGCTGCGCCGGGGACTCGCCCTGCGCGAGCTGTGGCGCAGTCTCGGCCGTGCGCCGGTGCTGCCGGCGCGCGAGTGCATCGTCGTCGACGATCAGGACGCACCCCTCTCCGGCCGGTCGGGCCGATGAACACCGGTGATGTGCTGCTAGAGGCCTCTGCGCTGAGCTTCCGCTACCGAGCGGTGGAGAGCCCGGCTCTCGAGCAGGTAGGCCTGAAACTCAAGCGGGGCCTTGGGCTCGGACTGCTTGGCCTGAACGGGTCTGGGAAGTCGACGCTAATTCGCCTGCTGGCTGGGACCACACCCCTGCAGAGAGGCTCGATCCTGCGGCCGTCTGGCCCGGTGACCGTCGCGCTGGTCCCGCAGGAAGAGGCGTTCTATCCGCAACTGAGCTGCGGCGAGAACCTGCAGCTATTCGCAGGCCTGCTCGGGCTGGATCCGGCTGCGATATCGCGCCGCGTCGAGGGCGCGATCGAGGCGACCATGCTCGGCGAGTTCTTTGGCCGGCTGGCCCAGCATTGTTCGGGCGGTGTCCGTCGGCGCCTGAACCTGGCCATCGCACTGCTCCAGCAGCCGGACGTGCTGCTGATGGATGAACCCACCGTCGGCGTCGATCCACAATCTCGGGCGTTCCTGTTCGAGCGCGTGCGCGAGCTAGTGGCGGGCGGCACCGCGGTGCTGTATGCGACGCACTACATGGAAGAGGTTGAACAGGTGTGCTCCTGGGCAGTGGTCATCGACCACGGGCACGTACTGGTGGAAGGTCCGGTGCACGCACTGCTGGCGGGCGATGATCGATGCGGGCCGTTTCCCGACATGCAGTCGATGTTCATGCATCACATCCACCATTCGCTGAGCGATTGACCAGTGCTGATTCCGATCCGTCGGCGTACCTCCCAGGTCCTTCGCCTTGCCGGCAAGGAATGGCGTCTGCTGGCACGCAATCCGCACGGCCTGACTGTGCTGTTCCTCATGCCGGCGATCTTCCTGCTGGTGATGTCCTTTACACTGAAGAACAGTCTTGTCGCACCGGTCGACCTGCCGTTCACAGGCTGGCTGCTGGAAGCGGAAGGGCCAGCAGGCTCGCGATGGGCCGCGTCCTGGATCGCCGAGCACGGCGGGCTTCTGCTAGACAGCCGTGCCGCCGCATTGAGTGCGCTGCGACAACGCGAGGTCGACGCGGTGGTGGTGATCGATGGTCCATTTCCCGGCCGCAGCGGCGAACCCTACGCGCTCTGGCTGGGCAACCTGATCCATCCGGCGGCAGCAGCACGCCTGCGTGCCGAACTTGCTACGGCGGTGATCAGGGTGCGGCTGCAGATCGCTGCGGCCGAAGCAGATCTGTTTGCAAGCGTGGGCCTAGCCGACATCGAGAATGCCGGCACTTCGAACGGCACCCCGTCGCGCGTTCGCTACCTGTCCGAGATCGAGTCGGGCCGCGTGCTCACGGGAGTACAGCAGTCCGTGCCCGCATGGCTGGTGTTCGGCATGTTCTTCGTAGTGGTTCCGATCGCAGGCGTGCTGATCCAGGAACGTGACGAAGGCACGCTCGCACGGCTGTTCACGTTCGGCGTGTCGCCTGGCACGGTGCTGCTTGGAAAACTTCTCGCGTTCTGTGCGCTCAACGGCGTGCAATTGCTCCTGATGCTGCTCGTCGGGCGCTGGCTCGTTCCACTGCTCGGTGGCGACCAGCTGGTGCTGGACTTGCCGATTTGGGGCTTGGTGCTGGTGACCGGCTCGACCAGTCTGGCCGCCGTCGCGCTTGGTCTGCTGGTAGCTTCCCGCTCTGCCCGATTCGAGCAGGCGGCTGCACTGGGCAGCGGGCTCAACGTGATCCTGGGTGCAGTCGCCGGGATCATGGTGCC
>CAMDXD010000359.1 GCA_945877995.1 Bordetella parapertussis | reverse complement strand
TGGCCTAGGATACCTGACCGAACCGCGACCTCGCGCGCTCGCGCAGCCATTCGGCCGCGTCCTCGGCGGCGAGCGGGCGGGAAATGCCGAAGCCCTGGCCGAATTCGCACCCCATGTCGCGCAGCGCGTCCAGCGTGGCCGTATCCTCGATCCCCTCCGCGACGACGCGCAGCCCGAAGTTGCTGGCGAGCGCCAGCGTCGTGCGCACGATATCGAGTTTCTGCCGCGAGGCCAGCAGGCCGCGCACGAACTGTTGATCGATCTTGATTTCATCGACCGGCAGTTGGCGCAGCAGCGACAGCGAGGAATAGCCAGTACCGAAATCGTCGATCGACAGTTGCACGCCGATGTCCTTGAGCTGTTTCAGCAGCGGCACCACCTCCTCCGGATCATGCACTGGAGCGGTCTCGGTGATCTCAAGGGTGATGTCGCCGGGGCTGACCGACCAGGTCTGCAGGGCCTGGTCGACCAGTTCGCAGAAATCGCGTTCGCGCAGGTCCATCGGGGATACGTTGATGGCCATGCTGACATGCAGGCCGGCGTCCATGAACCGCCGATGCTGGCGCAGCGCGGTGTTCAGTATCAGGCGGGTGAGTCGCGGCAGCAGGCCACACTGTTCGGCCAGGGGTATGAACTTGTCCGGCGGCACCAGGCCGGCGCCGGGCCGGTTCCAGCGGGCCAGCGCTTCGACCGCGACGGCCCCGCCGCCCACCAGCGAGATCTGCGGCTGGAACACGAGATGCAGTTCGTTGGCGATGATCGCAGCGCGCAGCGCGGGCTCGAGATCGTAAGGCGTGTGGTGCGCGTCGGCTGGTTGGTGGACCTGGTAGCCTGAGGGGGTGGTGGCCGCCACGCGTACCGCGGTTCGCGCGTACCGCACGAGATCGCCTGGTAGATCCGATGCGGACATGCTGGTCGCGATGCCGACCATTGCCCGCAGTTTCCCGTGCAGCGATTCGCCCGGATTGTGGCCGTTGAGCCGACTCAGTATGCTGGTGGCACCGAGTTCCGCATACTCCGGACTGAGCAGGCCTCGCAGCACCACGATCAGCTCGTTGGGGCGGATCACCGCGATCCGGTCGTCGGCTCGCAGCAGGCTGCCAATGACCCGCAAGGCGTCCTGCAGTCTGAGGGCGTCTGCCTCCGGCTGGTAGTCCAGAGGCGGTGCGCCGCTGGCCATCAGGCGGACCGCGAGTACCGCGTAGGAGCCAGGCCATGCCGCGCTCGCGTCGTGCGTACGCCGGATGTGTTCGTGCAACTGCTCGCCGGCAAGCATGAAGGGTGCGGCTGTCAGCGTCTCGGTGCCTGGTTCGTTGATCACTGCACCATGGCGGCGAACAGTTGATCGGTGTTGATCCCGTGATGCCCGAACGGCAGGCCCTTGGCGATGCTGACCACGTCGCCAGCGCCATCGCGCGGGCAATAAAGCAGGTCGAGCGTCGTCGGCTGCGTCAAGGTCCTTCCGTCGGAGCCCACGATGATCAGCACCCGGGGCCTCAGGCGCCGAACGCGGTTGTGGGACAGTACCGTAGCGATCTCCCCGGTGGACAGTTCTACCAGGCTGCCGACCGGGTAGACGCCGATCATCTGGATGAAGTGCTCGACCAGCGGCGCGTGGAATAGCGTGCCCCGGGCATGGAGGAGCAGGCGCAGGCAGGTGTCGATCGGTGCGCGGGGGGCGTAGGACCGTTCTCCGCTGAGGGCGAGGAAGGTGTCGACGATGCCCGCGATGCGTCCGTAGACGCCGATGTCGTCTCCCGAAAGCCCCTGCGGGTAGCCGCTTCCGTCCTCGCGCTCATGGTGGCGCTCGACAGTCGCGCGGACCTGCATGTCGTTGATGCTGGAGTTGTCCAGCATGCGCATCGCGATCTCGACGTGCGCCCGCGCCTGCTGTTGTTCAGAGGTATCGAGCGGCCCGGGTTTATTCAGGATGTCCTTCGATACCTGCATCTTGCCGATATCGAGCAGTGCGCCGCCGAGCGCGAGTTTCTCGATCTCCTCGTGCGGCATGCCGAGGTGGGCGCCGAACTGCGCCATGTAGACCGCAGCCTGCAGGCCGCGCTTGTGGGCGGCCAGGTCGTGCGACTCAAGCTGCGCAAGCCAGACGATCGCGTTCTCGCTGCGCAGCACGCTGTACACGATCTCGGTGACCCAGGGGCGCAGCAACTCCAGCGCGAGCGGCGCGTCGCATTCTGCGCGCGCGAAATTGAGGCGCAGCGCATTCATGCTGTGTTTCAGCACCTGCGCGGCATTCGGGATTTCCTGCGCGAAGCGGTCGTTTGCCACCGCCGACGCCTGCCGCTCCGCCTCGCTGAGGTCGTCATCGTGCTGCTGCGGTTCCACGGCCGCGCCGGCCTGATCCGGTAGCGCGAACCCGAACAGCTTGAGCAGGGCCCACTTCAACAGACTGTGGATTTGCGGCCCGCCGCGGGGGGTGTCGTCCGCGGCGCCGACCCGGAACCGGGGCTCCTGTGCAGCCACGAACGCGCGCGCATCCGCCCCTTCGGCCGAAGCGGTGCGTCTCTTCGCCGTCAGTTCTTCGCGCAGGGTCCTGAAACGCGCTCGGGTGTCGGCGTGCATGTGCACATCCTGCCGGGGCTGGGCTGGCTGTCGCGGCTCGGCGGCGGCGGGACTCTGCCGCGCCATGGCCACGCGGGTCAGCCGGGACCAAAATGTGGGCTTGGCCGCCGGCCTGGCATGGGTGGTCATGTGCCGCGCTGGAGCATCGTCCACTGACGGTCGGCGGGGACGCAGGTAGGACAGCAGAAGCTCGGACACGATGTCGCCGACCCATTGCCAGCCCAGCCGTCGTTCATGCAAGCTGCGATCGCGGACCGGGTATTCCCGGCTTACCGCCTCGGCGCCAGCGCGTTGGCGGTCGAGGGCTGCCTGGACAAGGGGGTTCGTGAACGCGTACGTTTCGCGCCCGCCTGCAGTCTGCGTTCCGGCATCATCATCAACCACAGCAGCATCACTGCCCGTGCTGGCCGACCGGGATGTGTCGATGATGACGTGGCTGCACAGTCGCTTGATGAGTTCCAGTTCGTCAGCGGTGTCGATCCGGAAGCCTTCGATCAGGAACGGGGAATCCGACCACGGACGATCGAGTTCGGCCACGAACATGCCGATCGAGAGTTGCTCGACCCAAATCCGCACCTGCACGTGTTCGCTTGTTGAGGCTGCCTGACCTTGCATTGAACTTTGACCCTGATGATTTGCGCCTGCAACCGGGAACTGCCAGATCTTGCGTTTGGAAGGTACAAGCCAGGCTGCGCCGCCTTACTCCCAGATCCGCATTCGGTTATCGACACTTGAGAGCCGAGATTTAGCGTATTCGTGAACAAATACCACTTATTCAGGCATGACCGTGCTCGCATCTCATGCAGCGCCGGGCCGTTGCCCCGGCGCTGCGCGCATCTGTCAGGCGCCAGACTCTGCGTCGACCCGGGTTTGCGCCCGCCAGGGCTGCCAGAAGGTCGTACGGATGACTCATCGTTGCGCCGGCGTCTGTCTGCGCAGGCTGACCAGCATCACGCCGGCGATCACCAGGGCGGCGCCGCCCATCTGCATCGCGGTGATCTTCTCGCCGAGGATCAGTGCCGCCATTGCCAGGGTCGCGATCGGCCCGAGCGTACTGATCAGCGCCACCTGGTTCGCCCCCAGCCGGCGCAGCGCCTCGGCCACCAGCAGGATCGGCAGCACGGTGGACACCGTTCCCATGCCCAGGGCATACGCGTACACGATGCCCGGCACCACCAGTGACTGCGCGTCATGGGTGACGAAGAAGTGCGCGATGCTGAAGCCGCAGGCAACCGACGATGCATAGCTGGTGAATCGCATCGAGCCCACGCGCGGCACGATGCGCGAACTGGCGACCACGTAGCAGGCATAGGTGAATGCGCTGGTCAGCGTGAACGCCACGCCGATGGCCAGCCCCGACGGATCGCCCTCGATGCGCAGGTTGTCCCATACGCACAGCAGCACGCCGGAGTAGGACAGCACCAACGACATCGCCTGGGCGGCGGTGAGCTTCGTGCGGAAGATCGCCCACGACAGCAGCACCACGAAGGTCGGGTACAGGAACAGGATCAAGCGTTCCAGGCTGGCCGGGATGTACGACAGGCCTATGAAGTCGAGGTAGCTCGACAGGTAGAAGCCGAGCAGGCCGCAGGCGGCCATGCCCCACCAGTCACGGCGCCCGATCGACTTCAGCCCGGCAGTGCCGCACCACCAGCCGAGCGCGAGGAAGAACGGCAGCGCGATCATCATGCGCAACGCGAACGTCGTGGTTGCGTCCACGCCGTGCGCGTAGATCAGCTTGATGAAGATCGCCTTCGCCGAGAAGAACACCGCCGCGCCGAGCGCGCAGGCGAGCCCGATGCTCAGCGCTCGCTTCGCCGCGGCGGCATCCGCGGCGCCGGCCGTCCCTCCGGCCGTGC
>CAMDXD010000358.1 GCA_945877995.1 Bordetella parapertussis | reverse complement strand
TGCAGTCGATGGGCTATCGGGTGACCGTGCTCGATCCAGGTGCGGACAGCCCCGCGGGTACCGTCGCCGATCGCCACCTGCAGGGCGACTACCTCGACGCTGCACCGCTGCACGAACTCGCGGCCACCTGTGCCGGCGCGACGACCGAGTTCGAGAACGTGCCGGCCGACAGCCTGCGCTTTCTGGCGCAGCATTGCGTGGTGAGCCCCGCCGCCGACAGCGTCGCGGTCACGCAGGACCGGATCGCCGAGAAGTCGTTCCTGCGTGACAACGGTTTCCCGGTCGCGCCGTTCCGGGTCGTGCGCTCCCTTGCCGACCTCGACGGCAGTGAGGCTGCCGCCCTGGTGCCAGGTGTGCTGAAGGTCAGCCGCTTCGGCTACGACGGCAAGGGCCAGGCGCGGGTGCGCAGCCTCGACGAGGCGCGTGCCGCGTGGACGGCGCTCGGCGGCGAAGCCTGCGTGCTCGAGCGCTGGCTGCCGCTCGCGCGCGAGCTGTCGGTGGTCGTCGCCCGCGGCTTCGATGGCGAAGTACGCACCTTTCCAGTGGTGGAAAACCACCATCAGCACGGCATCCTCGACGTGAGCATCGTGCCGGCGCGCGTGTCCGACGCGCTCGCCGCCCAGGCGCGCGAGAACGCGGTCGCGCTCGCCGCGAAGCTCGACTACCGGGGCGTGCTCTGCGTCGAGTTCTTCGTGCTCGACGACCGCCGGCTGCTGGTGAACGAGATCGCGCCGCGCCCGCACAACAGCGGCCACTACACGATCGACGCCTGCGTCACCTCGCAGTTCGAACAGCAGGTGCGCGTGCTGGCCGGCGTGCCACTTGGCGACACCTCGCTGCATTCGCCGGTGGTGATGGTGAACATCCTCGGCGAGGCCTGGCTGCATGCTGGCGGCGAACCCGACTGGTCGATGGTGCTCGCGCATCCGAGCGCCAAGCTGCACCTGTATGGCAAGCGGGAAGCACGCGCCGGGCGGAAGATGGGACACTACACGGTGCTCGCCGATTCACTCGATGAGGCGCTCGCACAGGCACTGCGCATCCGCGAACGGCTCAAGCCGCTGGCGCAGCCGGCGCAATCGATTCCGTCGGACGCCTTGGTCTGACTGCCTGACCGCCCGGCCACCGGACGGGCACACCAAACCCCCGGACCCCCAGCCTGAAGGCCCGACACCGATGAGCAAACCGCTGGCTGAATCCTCGCTGAAGAGCCTCGAATTCCTGCATCGGGGCAAGGTGCGCGACCTCTATGCGATCGACGCGAACCGGCTGCTGGTGGTACAGACCGATCGCCTGTCCGCGTTCGACGTGATCCTGCCCGACCCGATCCCGGACAAGGGGCAGGTGCTCACCGAGTTGTCGACGTTCTGGTTCCATCGGCTCGCCCCGGTGATCCGCAATCATCTGCTCCCCGACGATCCGCTGTCGGTCGTCGCGCCGTCCGAGCGTGACCAGGTCGCCGGCCGTGCGATGGTCGTGCGCCGGCTCACGCCGCTGCTGGTCGAAGCGGTGGTGCGTGGCTATGTCGCAGGGTCCGGCTGGAAGGACTACCAGGCGACAGGTTCGATCTGCGGCGTGCCGCTGCCGGCCGGGCTGGCCCAGGCCGAGAAGCTGCCCGAGCCGATCTTCACCCCCGCCAGCAAGGCGCCCAAGGGCGAGCACGACGAGAACATCACCTTCGACGAGGTCGAGCGCACGATCGGCGCGTCGATGGCGGCGAAGGTGCGTGAAGTCTCGCTGGCGCTGTACCGCGAGGCCGCAGCGCATGCGCTGGCGCGTGGCATCATCATCGCTGACACCAAGTTCGAGTTCGGTACCGATGCCGAAGGCGGCCTGTGGTTGATCGACGAGGCCCTGACGCCTGACTCGTCGCGTTTCTGGCCGGTGGCCGAGTACCGCACCGGCATGAGCCCGCCTGCGTTCGACAAGCAGTTCGTGCGCGACTGGCTCGAGAGCGTCCACTGGGACAAACGCCCACCCGCGCCGAAGCTGCCGCCCGACATACTGGCGAAGACGGCCGAGAAGTATCGCGAGGCGCTGCGCCTGCTCGCAGGCTAGATGATCGTCCCGGCCACGCCCGAGGCGCTCGAACGGGCCGCCCTTGCGCTGGCCGCAGGCGAGGTGGTCGCATTTCCCACCGAGACGGTCTATGGCCTCGGGGCGGACGCTGCCGATCCGCAGGCCGTCGGCCGAGTGTTCGCGCTGAAGCAGCGGCCCGCAGATCATCCGCTGATCGTGCACCTCGCTTCGGCCGATGCGGCAGCGGCCTGGGCCGCCGAGATGCTGCCCCTTGCGCGGCGCCTCGCCGAACGCTTCTGGCCCGGGCCGCTGACGCTGGTGCTGCGCCGTGCCCCGCACGTGAACACGGTCGTGACCGGCGGCCAGGACACCATCGGCCTGCGCGTGCCTTCGCATCCGGTCGCGCTCGCGCTGCTGCAGGCGTTCGCGCGGGTGGGTAGCGGTGCCATCGCCGCGCCGTCGGCCAATCGGTTCGGCCGGCTGAGCGCAACCCGGGCGGCGCACGTGGTCGACGAGTTCGGCGACGCATTGCGCATGGTGATCGACGGTGGTGACAGCGATGTCGGCATCGAATCGACGATCGTCGATGTATCCGGCGGGCGTGCGGTGCTGCTGCGCCCGGGGGCGATCGGCGTCGATGCGCTGGCCGATGCGCTGGGCGAGCCGCCGGCGGCACCCGATGCAAGGTCACCGCGTGCGTCGGGTACGCTCGCCTCGCACTACGCGCCGCGGGCGCAGGTGATGCTGGTGGAACCAGACCTGGTCGCCGAGGTCGCACGCTTCCTCCGCGGCGACGGCAAGTCGGTCGCGGTGCTGGCGCGTACCGCGGGTGAACCCTTGCTCGATGCCGCGTCCGGCGCCCCCCGCTGGCACCGTGCGCCGGCCAACGCGGCGGCCTATGCGCACGATCTCTACGCCGTGCTGCGCGCACTCGATGCGCCCGGTACCGACGTGATCGTGGTCGAACAGCCACCCCTCGACGTTCAGTGGAGCGCGGTGCACGACCGGCTGCTGCGAGCCGCCGCCGACCGCCCCGCGCCCGCTCCCGGCCGCCGACGATGATCTGGATCGCCGCCTACCTGCTCTCCGGTGCGCTGGTCGGGCTGCTCGCCGGACTGCTCGGCCTGGGGGGCGGCATGACGCTGGTGCCGATCCTGTCTGCGCTGTTCTCGGCGCAGTCGCTGGCGCCTGGCTATATCGTGCACCTCGCCCTGGGCACCGGAATGGCCTCGATGGTGTTCACTTCATTTGCCAGCGTGCGCGAACATCACCGGCTGGGCTCGGTCGACTGGCCGGTGGCCAGGCGCATGGTGCCCGGGATACTGCTCGGTTCGTTCGCAGCCAGCGCGGCGAGCGGCTGGTTCAGCCAGCGTACGCTGGCCATCGCGTATGGGGTGATCGCCGTCGTCGGGGCTGCCCAGTTGCTGCGCAGCTCCAGGCCACAGGCTGCGCGCACCCTGCCGGGTGCTGGCTGGCTCAGCTGCTGGATGTTCGGCATCGGCATCGTCTGCGGACTGATGTCGGCGGGCGGCGCCTTCCTGACCGTGCCCTTCATGGTCTATTGCGGTGTGGCCGTACGCGCCGCGATCGGCACCGGCGCCGCGATCGGCTGGCCGGTCGCGGTATTCGGCACGATCGGTTACGTGATCAGTGGATGGCCGGTCCAGGGATTGCCCGCAGGCTCGCTGGGGTTCGTCTACCTGCCCGCGCTGGCGGCGCTGGTGGCGGCGAGCATGGTCTTCGCCCCGATCGGCGCGCGCCTGATGCACCGTCTGCCGGTGGTGATGCTGCGCCGGATGTTCGCGGTCCTGCTGACCGGGCTGGCCCTGAAGATGATGTTCAGCTACGGCTTCGGTTGACGCGTCGCACCCTGTTCATGGCCGGTTGCTCCAGCGCGCGCGCAGGTCGACCAGGTGGGCGACCAGCGCGACCATCAGGAACAGCGCGATCGGCCCGGTCTGTGACGGATCGACCAGCGCGAAGCGCAGCGCCAGGAACAACCCGGCGCCGGCACCGACCGCGGTGAACACCTGGGCAACGGGCAGCCCGCGGCCGGTAAAGGCGCGCCAGGCGAGGAGTACTGCAACCTCGAGCACCATCGCCCCGAGGATCCAGTCGATCGCGCCGCCGCTGGTGATCCAGTGGTCGAGCCAGCCGATGCCGGTACTCAGGCGCGCACCAGCCCCAGCAGGTGCGCCAGGTCCTTGAAGAAGATGCGTACATGCGCCATCGGCTTCTTGCGCGTGAGCTTCTTGTTCATGTACGACTCCCAGGTCAGCTTCTGCACGTCCTTGTCGCGGCAGATCGACACGAAGCGTTCGCGCCGACGGTCGGAGCTGTACCAGAACTTCTGCATGATGCCGAGCACCCAGAACACCTTGCCGTGGGCCTTCATGAAGCGCTTGCGTGCACCGGCCAGCTCGGACGCGCGGCCGGTCT
>CAMDXD010000357.1 GCA_945877995.1 Bordetella parapertussis | reverse complement strand
ACCCACGGCGCGGACAATGCACCAGACCAGCCTGGAGGCCGGAACGCGGGTCGATCGGCATGAACCGAAGCGGGGTTTCTGGGTCAAGACCGGTACCCCATGGCGTGCTTGGAACTGGCTGGCC
Source organism: Bordetella parapertussis (assembly GCA_945877995.1). Taxonomy (GTDB): domain Bacteria; phylum Pseudomonadota; class Gammaproteobacteria; order Burkholderiales; family CAIKXV01; genus CAIKXV01. The sequence continues at coordinate 4,365 of CAMDXD010000357.1, read as the reverse complement.
GGCCTGCCGGGACATTCAGCCGGCGTTGGGCCGGCGACAGGGCGATGAGCACAGGTTCCGAAAATTTTCATGTTTGCGAAGAGTTTAGGTATATTTGTGCGCCGTCACAAGCCGACCGGCAATGTTCTGTCTGCCCGTCGCGCATGCCGCCACGAAAGCGGAAGATGTCCGGCCAATGAGGCGTGGGGTGGCTGCATGGCGTCCTGCTGGAGACCGTCCCGGGCGCACCGCGTTGTCCATGTTCGCGCGGGCCTGGCCTCCGAAGTCGATCCATCTCCCCGCTCTATTCCCCCTGCAGATGCAACCGTCACGACTGGCCCATCGATGAACGCCCCCGATCAGAACCAGACCGTCCGCGCGACCGACCTGACCCGCCAGTTCGGCGAACGCGTGGCGGTGGACAAGGTGAGCTTCGAGCTCCACCGCGGCGAAGTGCTCGGCTTCCTCGGGCCCAACGGCGCCGGCAAGACGACCACCATGCAGATGCTCACCGGCAACCTCGCGCCCAGCGCGGGCCAGGTCGAGATCTGCGGCATCGACATGCTCGACCGCCCGACCGACGCCAAGGCGCGCATCGGCTACCTGCCCGAGACCCCACCGCTGTACCGCGACCTCACGGTGAATGAATTCCTGCAGCTCGCCGGGCGCCTGCACCGCATACCCAAGAAGGAACTCGCGGCGGCGGTCGAGAGCGCGAAGCAGCGCTGCGGCATCGGCGATGTCGGCCAGCGGCTGATCGGCGCGCTGTCGAAGGGCTACCAGCAGCGCGTCGGCATCGCGCAGGCGATCATCCACAACCCGGACGTCGTGATCCTCGATGAACCGACGGTCGGCCTCGACCCGAACCAGATCCGCGACATCCGGGCGCTGATCCGCGACCTCGGCGGCGCGCACAGCGTGATCCTGTCGACGCACATCCTTCCCGAGGTCGAGCAGGTGTGCAACCGCGTGCAGATCATCCACAAAGGCAAGCTCGTGTTCGCCGACTCGCTGGGCGGGGTCAAGGCGTTCCGCGGCCGCAGCCTGATGCTCGGTCTGCGCAACGCGCCGCCGATCGAGGCCATAGCCGGCGTGCCCGGTGTCGCGCATGTCGAACTGGCGCGCGGCGGCCTGTTCCGCGTGCAACCGGCGCCGGACACCGACCCGACCGATGCCCTGGTGCAGGCGGCCTGGGATGGCAAGTGGAACCTGTTCCAGCTGGCGCCAGCGGTGTCCAGCATCGAGGACGTATTCGTGCAACTGACCCACCGCGAGGAGCACGCCTGATGATCTTCACCCTTGCCGCCAAGGAACTGCGCGCGCTGTTCTCGTCACCGCTCGCCTGGGTGGTGCTTGCCTTCCTCCAGGTCACCATGGCCTGGATCCTGGTGACGCGGCTCGACGCCTACCTCACGGTCCAGACGCAGCTGATGCAGATGGACACCCCGCCCGGCGTCACCGAGATCATCATCGCACCGATCTTCGGCGCTGCCGCGGTGATCCTGATCATGGCCGTACCGCTGCTGTCGATGCGCCTGATCGCCGAAGAGCGCCGCAACCAGACGATGACCTTCCTGATCTCGGCGCCGCTGTCGATGACGCAGATCGTGCTGGGCAAGTTCGTCGGTTTGTACTCGTTCCTGATGCTGTCGGTCGTGCTGATCCTGGTGATGGCCTCGTCGATGTACCTCGGCGGCCGGCTCGACCTGGGCCTGCTCGGCACGTTGTCGCTCGGGCTGGCGCTGCTGATCGCCGCGTTCGCGGCCGTGGGCGTGTTCTTCTCCTCGCTCACCGCCCAGCCGGTGGTCGCGGCCACGGCCACGCTGGCGACCCTGCTCGGCCTGTGGCTGCTCAACATGTCGCAGGCGAGCCCCGACAGCCCGTTCCTGATGCTTGCGCTGATCCGCCGCTACGAGAGCTTCACCAAGGGGCTGATGGACACCAGCGACATCATCTTCCTGCTGGTTTTCACTGCCGTGTTCCTGATCCTCGCGATCCGCAGGCTCGATTCCGACCGCCTCAGCGGCTGACCCCCCCGACGGCGCCGGCGCACCCGCCTTCCCTGCACCGCCAACCGACTCCCTAGAACCAGGCAGACTGATGGCCACCAATATCGATCGCAAGTTCCGACTGAAGTTGTCGGCCCAGAACTGGCTGTTCGTCGTGCTCGTGCTGGTGCTGGCCGGCCTCCTTTCGTACGTCGCCCGCGAGTACAAGAAGGAATGGGACGTCAGCCTGAACGCCCGCAACACGCTGTCGCAGCCGACCATCGACATGCTCAAGCAACTGACCGAGCCGGTCACCATCACTTCATACGCAACCGGCCAGGAAGACCTGCGCAAGATGGTCCGCGACTTCCTCGCGCCCTACCAGCGGCTGAAGCCCGACATCAACCTGTCGTTCATCGACCCGCGAGAACAGCCGAAGCTGGCGCAGGCTGCGGGCGTGACGGTCAACGGCGAGATGGTGGTCGAGTACGGCAAGCGCAGCGAGAACATCAACACGCTGACCGAGCAGGCGTTCGCCAACCTGATCATGCGCCTTGCGCGCGGCGCCGAGCGCATGGTGATGTCGCTCGACGGCCATGGCGAACGCGTGATCGACGGCAAGGCCAACCATGACCTCGGCCTGTTCGGCCGCCAGCTCGAGAACAAGGGCTTCGCGACTGGCCCCCTGAACCTGTCCTTGGCCCAGGAAGTGCCGGCCGATCTGAAGATCCTGATCATCGCCGGGCCGAAGGTCGACCTGCTGCCGCCTGAAGTGAAGAAGATCAAGGACTGGATCAACAAGGGCGGCAGCCTGCTCTGGCTGGTCGACCAGGAGCCGATGCGCGGGCTGCAACCGATCGCCGACATCTTCGGGCTGGTGCTCAACCCGGGCACCGTGGTGGATCCGTCTGCCCAGCTGATCAACGCGCAGCCGACGATGGCGGTGGCCACCGGCTACGGCCAGCACCCGATCGCGAAGAACTTCACGCTGAACACGATCCTGCCGTTCGCGCGCTCGATCGGTGTCGACGGCAGCCGCGACTGGCGCGAGACGCCGCTGATCGAAGTCGCCCCGCGCGGCTGGCTCGAGATGAGCCCGATCGCCGAAGGCACCTCGTCGGTGAGCTTCGACAAGGGCCGCGATGTGCCAGGTCCGGTCACCGTCGGCATCGCGCTCGAGCGCACGCTGAACGATCGGCCACAACGGGTCGTGGTGATCGGCTCCGGCCATTTCCTCGCGAACCAGTACGTCGGCCTGGCCGGCAACATGGACCTCGGCATCAACATCGTGAACTGGCTGGCCGGCGACGATAACCTGATCACCGTGCAGCCGCGCGCGACGCTCGACGCGTCGCTGAACCTCAATCGCACTTCCATGATGGTCATCGTCTACGGCTTCCTGGTGCTGCTGCCGTTGGGCTTCCTGGTGACTGGCGGTACGATCTGGTGGCGCCGCCGCCGCAAGGCGTGAACCCCGGGGCCTGATGCCATGAAGAAGAAGCTTCTGATCAATGCACTGCTGCTCGTGCTGGTGCTCGGGCTGGGTGCCTTCCTGTTCTTCAAGCCGAAGCCGGCAGAGCCCAAGCCCACCGAGTACAGGCTGTCCGCGCTGAAGCCTGAAGAGATCAAGCGGATCGAGGTAAAGCTGCGCAGGGGCGACCCGGTGGTGCTCGAACTCGAAGGCGAGCAGTGGTTCCTTACCAAACCGTTCCGCGCCCGCGCGGACAATTTCGAGGCACGGCGGCTGGCCGACCTGGTACGCGCGGTCAGCGACCAGAAACTGCCGGCGACCGACCTCGCCCGTTTCGAGCTGGAACCACCATTCGCCACGGTCGTTCTGGACAAGGAGACATTCACGTTCGGCACCATCAACCGGATGATGAAGATGCAGTACGTGATGACCGGCGACTCGGTCTACATGGTGAACCCGCAGTACGCACAGGCGATCCCGCCGCAGCCCGAGCGCATGGCCGACAACCGTCTGTGGACCACGCCCGAGCAGCAGATCACCGGCGTCGAGATGCCCGGCTTCAAGGTCGAGCAGGTCGACGGTAACTGGGTGGTCCTGCCAAAGCCCCTGATCACGCCGACCCAGGACGACCTGAACCGCTTCATCGACGAATGGAAGCTCGCCTCGGGCACGCTGACCCAGCCGATGAAGCTCAAGCCGGGCAAGAATGCGACCGTCGTGCACACCAAGGAAGGCAAGGCGATCACCGTGCATCTGGCCACACGCGAAGGCAACGACTGGATCGTGCTGCGCCCCGACGAAGGCCTGCAGTACCACCTGTCCCGCGAGACCGCGCGGCGGATGTTCGAGCCGAACTGGCGCTGAGCGTCGGCGCCGGGCTGATGATGCGCGGGCGCCCGGCAGATGCCTGAACTACCCGAGGTCGAG
>CAMDXD010000356.1 GCA_945877995.1 Bordetella parapertussis | reverse complement strand
GGCATGGCCACCCTGTGCATCGGCGGTGGTGAGGCGGTGGCGATGGCGATCGAACTGGCCTGAGCCTGAACATGGCTTCCGGCGACGCGGGCCGGGCCGGCGGTGCGCCTGCCGGCCCGATCGAGTTCTACTTCGACTTCTCGTCGCCGTACGGCTACTTCGCGGCGCATCGCATCGATGCGATCGCGAAGGCGCACGGACGCGCGGTGGAGTGGCGGCCGATCCTGCTCGGGCTGGTGTTCGAGGTAAGCGGCGCCCGTCCACTGCCGTCCATCCCGATGAAGGGCGACTACGCCCGCATCGACGTCGCCCGCACCGCTCGCTTCCACGGCATCGCATGGCGGCAGCCGTCGAAGTTCCCGATCAGCGGACAGGCCGCCTGCCGCGCGTTCTACTGGCTGGAGGCGCAGGATCCGCAGAAGGCGAACCGGCTGGCACTGGCGCTTTTCCATGCCTACTTCGCCGACGGCCGGGACATCTCCAGTCCGCAGGTCACCGTCGAGGTGGCGGCGGAGACGGGCATTGCGGGCCCTGCCCTGGCCGAGGCCCTGTCCGACCCGGCGGTGAAGGAGCGCCCGCGCGCCGAGACGCAGCGCGCGATCGAGCGCGGCGTCTTCGGTTCCCCGTACGTCATCGTCGACGGCGAACCGTTCTGGGGCAACGACCGGCTCGACCAGGTGGCTCGCTGGCTGTCTGACGGTCGGTTCTAGACCTGCGAGCCCTGCGTTGCGGAAAACAAATTGAAAGCAGGAAGAAAAACTGACAGACTGCAACGCGAACGTCACATACATTGATCAACGTCTCGGCATCAGTCGGTAGCCAGCGTGCAAAGATACGCTGCAGCTTGGCTGACATTGCCGCCAGAGGAGCCGTCATGAAACTGAAAACTGCCGCCTGGTCTGTCGGGCTGCCCTTTTGTCTGTTGTCCGCTGCGAGCAACGGTCAAGAGTACCCGACGCGTCCGGTGTCGGTGATCGTTCCCTTTGCGGCCGGCGGCCCGACCGACACGATGGCGCGACTGCTCGCGCAGCAGTTCCAGGCGTCCTTCAAGCAGACCGTCGTGGTCGAGAACGCGCCTGGCGCTGGCGGCACCATCGGCGTCAACAAGGTCGCACGCGCCACGCCGGATGGTTATACGGTGCTGCTGATGCACATCGGGATGTCGACCGCGCCGGCGCTCTACAAGCGGCTGCCTTTCGATCCGTTGAAAGACCTCGAACCGATCGGCCAGATCGCCGACGTGCCGATGACCCTGTTGACGCGTGCGACCCTGCCGGTCACCAGCCTGAAAGACCTGATTACCTATCTCAAGAGCAACCGCGAAAAGACCACGATCGCCAATGCCGGGTTGGGCGCCGCGTCGCACCTCTGCGGCCTGCTGTTCATGAGCTCGATCGGTATCGACCTCACCACCGTCGCCTACAAGGGGACGGCGCCGGCCATGAGTGATCTCCTCGGCGGGCAGGTGGATATTCTCTGCGACCAGACCAGTAATACGGTCAGCCAGATCAAGGCGGGCAAGGTCCGCGCCATAGGGGTCACGTCGCCGAAGCGCCTGGCGCAGTTGCCCGATGTACCGACGCTGGCCGAACAAGGCCTGAGCGGTTTCGAACTCAACGTCTGGCACGGCCTGTACGCCCCCCGGGGAACGCCCCGGCCGGTGCTCGAGCGTCTGAACAAGGCCCTGAACGCAACCATCAAGGATGCGACGTTCAATGCCCGCATCGCCGAGTTCGGCGCCGTCAGCGTGGCCCCCGCCCTGGCGACGCCCGAAGGGCTGCGCGCGCACCTGGCGAAAGAGATCGCCTTGTGGGGGCCGATCATCGCCAAGGCGGGTCAATTCGCTGATTGACGGCGGCCCGGGGGCGTCCCGGGCGGATGCGCCGCGGGCCCTGGCGTTTTCGCGGCGCTCCTGCCTGCGGCACAATCCCGGCTTACCGGAGGGACCCGCCATGGCTCCATCACCAGACGCTCTGACCGGCATCACCGGCATCACCGTCGCCACCGATGCCCGGGGCATCGCCACGGTGACGCTCGACCGGCCCGACATACACAACGCGTTCGACGACGTGATGATCGCGGCACTGACCCGCGCGCTGCACGACCTGGGCGCCGATGCCGCAGTGCGGGTGGTGGTGCTCGCGGGCAGCGGCCGGAGTTTCTCCGCAGGCGCCAACCTCAACTGGATGAAGCGCATGGCTGGCTACTCCGAGGCGCAGAACGTCGAGGATGCGCTGGGGCTGGCACGGCTGATGCACGCGCTCTACACGTTCCGCAAGCCGACCCTCGCGCGCGTGCACGGGCCGGCGTTCGCCGGCGGTCTCGGGCTGGTTGCCTGCTGCGACATCGCGGTGGCGGCACCCGAGGCCACGTTCTGCCTGACAGAAGTCCGGCTGGGCATGATCCCGGCCGTGATCACGCCCTACGTCGTGGCTGCCATCGGCGAGCGCCAGGCGCGGCGCTACTGCCTTACCGCAGAGAAGTTCGACGCTGCCGAGGCGCTACGGCTCGGGTTGGTGCACGAAGTGGTGGACGCGGCGGCGCTCGATGCCAGGATCGATGCGCTGGCCGGGCAACTGCTGCTCGGCGGCCCGGGCGCGCTGGCCGAGTGCAAGGCCTGGGTCGCCGAAGCGGCCGCGCGTCCGATCGACGAGGCGCTTGTCGCGGAATCGGCGCGCCGGATCGCCGCGCTGCGCGCCAGCCCCGAGGGCCGCGAGGGCGTCACCGCATTCCTGGAAAAGCGCACCGCCCGCTGGGTTGCCGAAGCGAAGCGGTGAGCGCGGCCGCGAACAGGGTTGGCCTGCTGCCCGCTGCCGTACGCGTGGTCGAGGTCGGGCCGCGCGACGGACTGCAGAACGAGCCTGGCAGCATCCCGGTGGCCACGCGTGTGGCATTGATCGACCGGCTCGCATCGGCAGGCCTCTCGATGGTCGAGTCGGGCGCGTTCGTGTCGCCTAAATGGGTGCCGCAGATGGCCGGGACCGCGGAGGTGCTGTCGGCGATCGCGCGGCGGCCCGACACGCGGTTTCCGGTGCTGGTGCCGAACATGAAGGGGCTCGAGGCCGCGCTTGCGTACCAGCAGGCAAGCGGCATTGCGCTGGAAGAGATCGCGGTGTTCTCGGCGGCCAGCGAGGCGTTTTCGCTGAAGAACACCCATTGCACCATCGACGAAGGGCTTGCGCGATTCGCCGAGGTTACCCGCGCCGCGCTTGCGCAGGGCTGGCGGGTGCGCGGATACGTCTCGGTGGCGTTCGGCTGTCCGTACGAAGGCGAGGTGGCGGCCGCGCGCGTGCTCGACGTGACGCGCCGGTTGCTCGACCTCGGCTGTTACGAGGTGTCGATCGGCGACACCACCGGCATCGGCACGGCGGGGTCCGTGCACCGGTTGTTCGACCTGCTGATCGCGCAGGTGCCGGCCGCACGGCTGGCCGGGCATTTCCACGACACCTGGGGACAGGGGCTGGCCAATACGCTCGCGATGCTCGAGCACGGCGTGGCGACGGTCGATGCCTCGGTGGCCGGCCTCGGCGGCTGCCCGTATTCGCCCGGGGCGACCGGCAATGTCGCGACCGAGGATGTGGTCTGGATGCTGCACGGCATGGGCATCAAGACCGGCGTCGATTTCGACCGGCTGGTCGACGCCGGCTGCTTCATCAGCGAGGCGCTGGGGCGCCGGACGGGATCGCGTGCGGCGCGCGCGCGGCTGGCCGAGTGCGAACGCAGCCAGGCGCCCTGAGCGCGCGCCGCAGGCTGGCGCTGCAGCGCGGCATGCCCGACAATGCAGGCCCGACGCGCCGCAGGCGCGCTTCCCGACTGCAGGACACCGAGGCCATGGCCGTGACGCTTCCGACTTCCCGATCGCTGCCCGGGGCTGCCGACGCGGCGGACGCCGAGGCGCCGGTGACATCGCCCTGCGTGCTGGTCTGTCTGTACGACAAGGGCCTCGACGCCTGCCGAGGCTGCTTCCGCTCGCTCGACGAGATCGCCCACTGGTCGATCTACACCGCCGAAGAGCAGCGCGCCGTGCTCGAGCGGGTGGCCGCACGGCGCAGCCGTTCCGGGGCGCAGCCTGCGGGCTGATGGCAGTCCCCTCCAACCGCCGAAGCGACGTTTTCCAGATGCCACTGTCCGAACCTGCCCCGCGTACCGCGATCCATGTCCGCCGCGTCGAATGCCATGGCTTCGAGCGTGAGGATGGCTTGTGGGACATCGAGGGCCTCATGGTCGATGCGAAGACCCATGCCCACCAGCGACGTGATGGTGGCGAGGCCCGTGCGCCGGGGGACCCGATCCACCAGATGCGCATCCGGCTGACCATCGACCTGGACTTCCTGATCCACGAGTGCGAGGCGGTGACCGAAGCGTCGCCCTACAGCGGCTGCGGCGATATTGCCCCGGCCTTCAAGGCGCTGGCCGGACTGAAGATCGGGCCGGGTTGGCGGCGCCGGACGCTGGAAGTGCTCGGCGGCACGCGCGGCTGTACCCATCTGCTGGAACT
>CAMDXD010000355.1 GCA_945877995.1 Bordetella parapertussis | reverse complement strand
GTGCAACGAGCACGCCTACGTGATGGCGATCGAGAAGCTGACCGGCGTGGTGCCGCCGATCCGCGCGCAGTACATCCGGGTGATGTTCGACGAGATCACGCGCACCCTGAACCACCTGCTCTGGCTGGGGGCGCACGGGTTGGACATCGGCGCGATGACCGTGTTCCTGTACTGCTTCCGCGAGCGCGAAGACCTGATGGACTGCTACGAGGCGGTGTCGGGTGCGCGCATGCATGCCGCCTACTATCGGCCGGGCGGCGTGTACCGCGACCTGCCGGGTCGGATGCCGCAGTACGACCCGTCGCCGCTGCGCAGCGAATCCGACCTGAAGCGCCTTAACGAACATCGCCAGGGCTCGCTGCTCGATTTCATCGAGGCGTTTACCGAGCGCTTCCCGGGCTGCGTCGACGAATACGAGACGCTGCTGACCGACAACCGCATCTGGAAGCAGCGCACCGTGGGCATCGGCGTGGTCACGCCCGAGCGCGCGCTGCAGCTGGGCTTCAGTGGTCCGATGCTGCGCGGGTCCGGCATCGAATGGGACCTGCGCAAGAAGCAGCCGTACGAGGTGTACGACCAGCTCGACTTCGACATCCCGATCGGCACCAACGGCGACTGCTACGACCGCTACCTTGTGCGCATCGAGGAGATGCGCCAGTCGAACCGGATCATTCGCCAGTGCATCGATTGGCTGCGCAAGAACCCGGGACCGGTGATCAGCGACAGCCACAAGGTGGCCGCGCCGCGCCGGGTCGACATGAAGATGAACATGGAAGAGCTGATCCACCACTTCAAGCTCTTTACCGAAGGCATGCATGTGCCGGCCGGCGAGGCGTATGCGGCGGTCGAGCATCCGAAGGGCGAGTTCGGCATCTACCTGGTGTCGGACGGGGCCAACAAGCCCTATCGCCTCAAGATCCGGGCCCCTGGATTCCCGCACCTGGCTGCGATCGACGAGATGTCGCGCGGTCACATGATTGCCGACGTGGTCGCGATCATAGGCACCCAGGACATCGTGTTCGGCGAGATTGATCGATGAGCGACCGATGAGTACCGGCAGGCAACCGATGACCGATGGAATGATCCCAGCGCGATGAATGCACCCGTGCCAGCGGCCGCCGACGGCCGCACCCCAGGCCAGCATGAGGGCGATGCCGCACTGACGGCAGGCGCCACCGCCCGCATCGACCGTGCGATCGCCAAGTATCCGGCCGACCAGCGGCAGTCCGCGGTGATGGCCGCGCTCGCGATCGCGCAGGAAGAGAAGGGCTGGCTGTCGACGCCGGTGATGGACGCGATCGCCAGGCATATCGGCATGCCGGCGATGGCGGTCTACGAGGTCGCGACCTTCTACACGATGTACGACCTGGCACCGGTGGGGCGCAACAAGCTCACGCTGTGCACCAACCTGCCATGCCAGCTGCAGGGCGCCGGCGCGGCGGCCGAACACCTGAAGCGCAAGCTGGGCATCGGCTTCGGCGAGACCACTGCCGACGGCTGCATCACGCTGAAGGAAGGCGAGTGCATGGGCGCCTGTGGCGATGCGCCGGTGATGATGCGCAACAACCGCACGATGCTGTCCTGGATGACGCCGGACAAGCTCGATGCGCTGGTCGACCAGCTGCGTGCCGAAGGTGCGGCAAGTGCCGAGCAGGAGCCGCCCCGATGAATGCACCGCTGCCTCCGTTCCAGGCCGGCATCTACGGCCCTGATGCGGTGATCCTCAAGGGGCTCGACGGCACCAACTGGCGCCTGCGCGACTACGAGGCGCGCGGCGGCTACCAGGCCATCCGCAAGATCCTGTCCGAGAAGATCCCGCCCGATGTGGTGATCGGCGAGCTGAAGAAATCCGCGCTGCGTGGACGCGGCGGCGCCGGTTTCCCGACCGGCCTGAAGTGGAGCTTCATGCCGAAGAACTACACCGGCCAGAAGTACCTCGTCTGCAATTCCGACGAGGGCGAACCGGGCACGTTCAAGGACCGCGACATCATGCGCTACAACCCGCACATCCTCATCGAGGGGATGGCGATCGGGGCGTACGCGATGGGCATCACGGTCGGCTACAACTATATCCACGGGGAGATCTGGGACGTCTACGAACGCTTCGAGGAAGCGCTCGAAGAGGCACGTGCCGCGGGCTACCTCGGCGACAGTATCCAGGGCAGCGAGTTCAGCTTCCAGCTGCATGCGCACCACGGTTATGGCGCCTACATCTGCGGTGAAGAGACCGCGCTGCTCGAGTCGCTAGAGGGCAAGAAGGGCCAGCCGCGCTTCAAGCCGCCGTTCCCGGCCACCTTCGGCCTGTACGGCAAGCCGACGACGATCAACAACACCGAGACCTTCGCCGCGGTACCGTGGATCATCAACAACGGTGGCGAGGCGTTCCTGAACCTGGGCAAGCCGAACAATGGCGGCACCAAGATCTTCTCGGTCAGTGGCGATGTCGCGCGTCCGGGCAACTACGAAGTCAAGCTCGGCACGCCGTTCGCGACGCTGCTCGAGATGGCCGGGGGCATGCGCGATGGGGTGAAGCTGAAGGCGGTGATCCCCGGCGGTTCTTCGATGCCGGTGCTGCCGGCCGACACCATGATGGCGCTCGACATGGACTACGACTCGATCCAGAAGGCCGGATCGTTCCTCGGGTCGGGCGCGGTGATCGTGATGAACGAGACCCGCTGCATGGTGCGCTGCCTGCACCGGCTGTCCTATTTCTACTACGAGGAATCCTGCGGCCAGTGCACGCCGTGCCGCGAGGGCACCGGCTGGCTGTACCGGGTGGTCGACCGCATCGAGCACGGCAAGGGTCGGCAGGAAGACCTCGACCTCCTGCTGAACCTCTGCGACAACATCCAGGGGCGCACGATCTGCGCACTGGGCGATGCGGCCGCGATGCCGGTGCGGGCCTTCATCAAGGCCTTCCGCGACGAGTTCCAGTACCACGTCGACCACAAGCGGTGCCTGGTCGGCCCGTACTCCTGAGAGAGCGATAGCAACGATGGCCAAGCTGGAAGTCGACGGCAAACCGGTCGAGGTACGCGACGGCGCGATGGTGATGGAAGCCGCGAACGCGCTCGGCATCTATGTGCCGCATTTCTGCTACCACAAGAAGCTGACCATCGCCGCCAACTGCCGCATGTGCCTGGTCGAGGTCGAGAAGGCGCCCAAGCCGTTGCCCGCCTGCGCGACGCCGGTCACCGAAGGCATGAAGGTGTTCACCCATTCGTCCAAGGCCGTGCAGGCGCAGAAGGGCGTGATGGAGTTCCTGCTGATCAACCATCCGCTCGACTGCCCGATCTGCGACCAGGGCGGTGAATGCCAGCTGCAGGACCTCGCCGTCGGCTATGGCGCGAGCGAGTCGCGCTATGACGAACTCAAGCGCGTGGTGCCGAACAAGAACCTCGGCGCGCTGATCGCGACCGACATGACCCGCTGCATCCACTGCACGCGCTGCGTGCGCTTCGGCCAGGAGATCGCCGGCGTGATGGAGCTCGGCATGGCCGGGCGCGGCGAGCACAGCGAGATCATGCCGTTCGTCGCGCGCACCGTCGATTCGGAACTGTCGGGCAACATGATCGACATCTGCCCGGTGGGCGCGCTGACCTCCAAGCCGTTCCGCTTCACCGCCCGTACCTGGGAACTCACCCGCCGCAAGTCGGTCAGCCCGCACGACAGCCTCGGTGCCAACCTGATGGTGCAGGTGAAGGGCAACCGCGTGCTGCGCGTGCTGCCGCTCGAGAATGAAGCGGTCAACGAATGCTGGATCTCCGACAAGGACCGCTTCTCGTACGAGGCGCTCAACGTCGAGACCCGGCTGGTGCGCCCGCTGCTGCGGCGCGACGGTCGCTGGGAGCAGGTCGAGTGGGCGCAGGCGCTCGAGCACGTGGCGGCGCGGCTGAAGTCGATCGCCGCCAGCCAGGGCGCGGCGTCGATCGGCGCGCTCGCCTCGCCTCACCAGACCGTCGAGGAACTGCATCTGCTGGCGAAGCTGGTGCGCGGTCTCGGTTCTGACAACGTCGACCACCGGCTGCGACAGGTCGACTTCCGGCTCGACCGGACGCGCCGCGGTGCGACCTGGCTGGGCCTGCCGGTTGCCGACGTCGGCCAGGCCGACGCGGTGCTGGTGGTCGGCAGCGTGCTGCGCAAGGACCACCCGCTGCTCGCGCAGCGGCTGCGCCAAGCTGCGAAGCGCAAGGCGCGCGTCCATCTGCTCAACCCGCTTGCACAGGATCCGATGATGCCGCTGGCTGGCGAGCAGGTCGTGCCGCCCTCGGCGATGGTCGCCGCGCTGGCCGCGGTGCTCAAGGCCGCCGCCGAGGCGAAGGGCGCTGCGCTGCCCGACGGCCTGGATGCCGCGCTGGCGGCGGTCGAGGTGCCGACGCTGGCCAGGCAGGCGGCGCAGGACCTGGTGCAGGCCGGACATGGCATCGTGTGGCTGGGCAACCTGGCCGCGCAGCATCCGCGCTTTGCCGAGCTGGAAGTCCTGGCGCAGGCGCTGGCAACGGTT
>CAMDXD010000354.1 GCA_945877995.1 Bordetella parapertussis | reverse complement strand
GCTACGGCCATGGTGACGTGGTCCGCGGCCTGGAGGGGCAATGGCGCGACGGCCTGTCGCCCTGGGTGCTGAAGCAGGAGGGCGATCGCTGGTACGGCCGCGGTTCTGCGGACAACAAGGCGCAGCACTCGATCAACATGGCCGCGCTCGCGATGGTCATCGCCGAGCGCGGCCGGCTCGGGTTCAATGCGCGCTTCATGCTCGAGACCGGCGAGGAGATGGGCTCGCCCGGCCTGCGTGAGTTCTGCAACCAGCATCGCGATCGGCTGCGTGCCGACGTGTTGATCGCCTCCGACGGACCCAGGCTGTCGGCGCACAGGCCGACGCTGTACCTCGGCTCGCGCGGCGTGATGAACATCGATTTCTCGATCCAGCTGCGCGAGGGTGCGCATCATTCCGGCAACTGGGGCGGGCTGCTCGCCAACCCGGGCATCGTGCTCGCGCATGCGCTCGCGAGCATCGTCACGCGCGAGGGCAAGGTGCTGGTGCCAGCGCTGCTGCCCGAGTCCATCCCCGACAGCATCCGCGAGGTGCTGGTCGACTGCGCGCCGCATCCCGAGCCGGGCGAGCCGACGATCGACGAAGGCTGGGGCGAGCCGGGCCTGACCACCGCGGAGAAGCTCTACGCCTGGAACACCTTCGAGATCCTCGCCTATCGCACCGGCAACCCGGACAACCCGGTCAACGCGATCCCCGGCCGCGCGACGGCCACCTGCCAGGTGCGCTTCGTCGCGGGCTGCAATCCCGAGACCTTCGTGCCGGCGCTGCGCAGCCACCTCGACGCGGCGGGCTATCCGTTGGTCGAGGTCAAGCCGGCGCGTGCCAGCTTCATGCATGCCACGCGCATGGACCCGAAGGACCCGTGGGTGCAATGGGCGGCCGAGTCGATGACCCGGACCACCGGGGCGCGCCCGGCGATCCTGCCCAACATCGGCGGCTCGTTGCCCAACGACTGCTTCGCCGAGGTTCTCGGCCTGCCCACGCTATGGGTGCCGCATTCTTATGCCGGCTGCTCGCAGCATGCACCGGACGAGCATGTGCTCGCGCCGATCCTGCGTGAAGGATTGCAGGTGATGACCGGGTTGTTCTGGGATCTGGGCGAGAAGGACGCTACTCGCCCTTGATGCCCGCGGCCTTGATCACTGCTGCAAGCTGGGCGATCTCCGCCTTCATGCGTGCGGCGAGTTCCGCTGGCGTGCTGGTTTCCTGGTCCAGTCCGAGCTTCGCCATGGTCGCCCGCACGTCGGGTGCCTGGAGCGCCTTGATTGCCTCGCTGCGTACGCGTTCGGCGATCGGGGCCGGTGTCTTCGCGGGCAGGAACAGCCCCAGCCACGCGACATTCTCGAACCCCGGATAACCCAGCTCAGCAACGGTGGGCAGGTCGGGGGTCACCTTGTGCCGCTTCGGTCCGGTGGTGGCCAGCGCCCGCAGCCTGCCGCTCGAGACGTGTCCGATGGTCGAAGGCACTGCGCCCACCATCATCGGCGGCTCGCCGCCGAGTACCGCCGCGATCGCGGGCCCGGCACCCTTGAATGCGACATGGGTGATCTCGAATCCTGCACGGCGCTTCAGTAGTTCTGCAGCAAGATGCAGCGAACCTCCGACGCCGCTCGATGCATAGTCGATGGCACCCGGCTTCTGCCTGGCGAGGGCGATCAGCTCCTTCAGCGACTTCACCGGCATCGTCGGATGCACCAGCACGATGTGTTCATGCGTGGCGAGGATCGTGACCGGCAGGAGGTCCTTCTCGACATCGAACGGCAGCTTGTAGAGGCTCGGGCTGGCAGTGAGCTGCGTGTTCAGCGCAAGGAGCACCGTGTGGCCGTCGGGGTTCGCGCGTGCGGACATCTCGGCGGCCACGTTGCCACCGGCACCCCCGCGGTTGTCGACGACCCAGGTCTGTCCCAAGGACTCGCCGAGCTTCGGCGTGATGATGCGCGCCAGCGCATCCGTGCTGCCGCCCGGCGGGAAGCCGACCAGGAGCCTGACCGGGCGGTTCGGATAGTTAAGCTCTGCGGCAGCTGCGCTGCCGCAGGCCATCGCGGACGCGAGCGCAAGCAGCAGCGCGGTACGCGGAAGGGTGCAGGTCTGTTGCCGTTTCATCGCGACAGGCTCCGGGCGGGTGCGCAGCAGCCATTGTAGACCTCGCCTCCCGCGGTTTGACGGCCCGCTCAGGCCGCCGCATACTTTTCGCGCCGACTTGGCGTCCTGCCTTGCGACGCATGCTGCCTGAGGATCCTCTCCCATGTCTCGAAAAAATCCCGGGTCGGCTGTCTCGGCCAGGCGCTTGGCCACCTGCGCGGCGCTGATGCTCGGCTGCGGTGGCGTGCATGCCGCCTCCGTCACCGGTGCCGACTACCCGTCTCGCACGATACGCATGCTCGTCGGCCATGCGCCCGGGGGTGGCACCGACCTGCTCGCCCGCCTGTTCGGCCAGCGCTTCACGGAGGCCTGGGGCCAGAACGTCATCGTCGACAACCGCGTGGGCGCCGGAGGCAACATCGCATCCGAGATCGCGGCGCGCGCGAGCCCGGACGGCTACACGCTTCTGATGGCCGTATCGTCGATGGTGATCAACGAGAGCCTGTACGCGAAGGTCAACTACAGCACCCTGCGCGATTTCGTCCCGGTCGGCCTGTCGGGTGTATCGACCAACGTCATCGCGGTACATCCGTCGGTGAAGGCGCAGAACGTGCGCGAGCTGCTCGAACTGTCGAAGTCACGGCCAGGGGAGATGACCTATGCGTCGCCGGGCATCGGGCAGGCTTCGCATCTGGCCATGGAACTGCTGTCCACGATGACTGGCCTGAAGTTCGTGCATGTACCGTTCAACGGTGGCGGTCCCTCGCTCGCTGCCGCACTTTCCGGGCAGACGCAGGTACTTGCGGCCAGCCTGCCCACCGCGCTGCCGCATCTGCGCAGTGGCAAGCTGCGCGTGATGGGCGTGACCAGCGCGAAGCGCACGCCGCTTGCACCTGAATTGCCGACGATCTCGGAGGGCGCGGGCCTGAAGGGTTACGACGCCGATGTCTGGTACGGACTGCTCGCACCCGCGGGTACGCCGGCTGCCATCGTCGGCAAGCTGAACGCCGAAATGGGCAGGGTCCTCGCACTGCCTGCGGTCAAGGAGCGTTTCGCGACGCTGGGCTTCGAACCGGTGGCCACCACACCGGTGCAGTTCGGGCAGCTGATTAGCGCCGACCTCGCGAAGTGGCAGAAGGTGGTGCGCGACGCAGGCATCCGCGCCGAGTAGCGGGCCTGCCCTCAGTGGATGATGAAGCCTCCGTCGACCACGACATCCTGGCCCTGGAGGAACTGCGGACTCGATGAAGCGAGGAAGAACGCGACCTCGGCGATCTCTGCGGCCTCGCCCAGGCGACCCGCAGGCACCTTGCCGATGAGCTGGGCGGTGACTTCGGGCCCGTTCACCGTCCGGCGGCCGGTGTCGATCGGCCCCGGACTGATCGCGTTGACGATGATGTTTTCCTTGCCGAGTTCATAGGCCATCGACTTCGTGAGGTGGATCACCGCGGCCTTGGTCAGTCCGTAGAGAGCGCGCTTGTCGAAAGTGACATGCCCGAGCTGGCTGGCGAGGTTGATGATCCGGCCGCCGCCCTGCCTGCGCATCACCGGCAGCACGGCCTGACCCGCGAAGAACGCGCCACCGATGTTGACCGCGACCACCTTGTCGAACTGCTCGCGGGTGTAGGTGCCGAAGCTGTACGAGGCGCGCGCCGCCGCGTTGTTCACCAGGATGTCTATGCGGCCGAACAGCTGGTCGGCGTGCTCGATCATCCGTTCCGGCGCACCGGGCTGCGACAGGTCGAGCAGCAACGCCTCGATGCGCGCCTCGGGTGCCAGCGCCCGGCAGGCCGCGGCGGTCGACTCGAGGTCCGTGGCCGGCCCGTCAGCGACCACCAGCAGCGACGCGCCCTCGGCCGCGAAGCGGCGTGCGATCGCATTGCCGATGCCGTTGGGCGTAGACGCGCCGGTCACGATCGCGCACTTTCCCTGCAGTGTCTTCAAGGCATCCTCCGCTGACTGTTCGAAAAGTATGGGACGCCGTCGGGCGGGGTGTCAAACGCGGTGCGCTGCAGCGACGGTCCTGCCGCCAGTCCGCCTTGACGTCCGTGGGTCGTCGGCGGACACTGGTGTGATCACAGCGAGGATGCCCGTGAAGAAGCTCACTCCCCAGCAGGTCGACGGCTACCGGCACGATGGTTTCCTGTTCCCGGTCCCAGGGCTGGCCGCCGATGAGGCAGCCGGGTACCTGTCGGTGCTCGACGACATCGAGGCGCACATCGGTTCGCCGCTGTCGCGCAAGGACAACGGCCTCTGGCGCTCGTCGCCTCATGTCTACCTGCCGCAGTTCGACCGGCTGGTGCGCGATGCGCGCGTCGTCGATGCGGTCGAGGACCTGATCGGTCCCGACCTGCTGGTCTACACCAGCACGTTCTTCATCAAGGAGCCCGGCTCGCAGACCTTCGCTGCCTGGCACCAGGATGCCACCTACTTCGGCATCCGTCCCCAC
>CAMDXD010000353.1 GCA_945877995.1 Bordetella parapertussis | reverse complement strand
CTCGTTGACAAGGCAGTGCGTGCGATGCGCGCCGACATCGACGTGCTGGACCTGCCGTTCGGCTGCCTGCCGGAAGCGTTCACGCTCGGTGAACTGCAATCGTTCTGTGAGCATGTGCTGGGCCACCCGCTCGACAAGTCGAGCTTCCGGCGACGGCTGTCGGATCGGGACCTGCTGGTGCCGGTGGAGGGGAAGTTCCGGGTAGGCGCGTTTCGGCCGGCGCAGTTGTTTCGGGGGGCCACGGTGGGGCGCTGAGCCGATGGGCTCCACCCGTCAGGACAGTTCCTTCAGAAGCTCCGCAATCTGCTGACGCAGCAGCGGCAAATCGCTTCGGACAGTGTTCCAGAGTCTTCACATTCCCTGCGTAGCGCCGCGCTCGATCTATTGCATTGGCGATGTGCTCAAGCTACTGCGCAGCGCGCTCCGCTTGGCTCACAGCGGTTCGGCCTGCCGCATCACTCGGTCACGAAACTTGGGCGAAAGAAATCCAGGCGTCAGCACCGACACACGTACACCGGTCAACTCTTGTGCATCCTGCTCCAGACCCGCCAGAGTGAACAGAGTTGTCCCATCCTGCGATTCGACGAGCAGATCGAGATCACTGTCCTCGGTGTCGGTATGGGTCAGCACGGAACCGAATACGCATGGCCGAGCAAAGCCGTAGCTGTGACACAGTCGTCGCAGCGCTTCGCGGTGCAGGTTCAGGGCCTCGGACGGGGTCATGTGCTTTATGGCGCTGTTCGACATGGCTTGCTTGGACAAACTTGATCATACACACCGTGCAGGTAACCCGGTGGCCTGCGGCGCGCCGACCCAGGTCTCGACACAACCCTGCGTCACCACCCCGCGTCACCACCACCCCCATTGCACCCAAAACCACTCCGTAGTAACCTCATCCCGTCATCAAGAGCACAGGCCGCCTGCCTGTCGCCAACCTGCCGTCCTGCGGCAAGGTGGTGCCCGACCTGATCGGGGATGAGGCGCAGTCCTTCGGGGCAAGCGCAACAACAGCAGGCAGGCGGCCCTCGTTCTCGAGGGCTGTTCCATTTTCAATCGCCGAGTTGATCGACAACTTGCAGGGCGATCCACAAATGCTGCTAAAGCGTCGGCTGCGCCCTGCTCCGTCCGGTGCCGCCTGCGCCACTCGCGTGGACGGTGAGGAGCAGAAGCATGAAGAAGCGTGCATCGGGCGGCAAATCCGGTGGTGAAACCGCTGGCGAGCCAGCAGCACCCGTCGCAGGGCCGGTCGCGGTGTCGACCCGTGCAACCGGGTTGCTCTCCAGCTTGGGCCTTCATGGCCTGTCGCACCTCGACGCGCCGGTGCTGGCGGCGCTGGCGTCCGAGACGCCGCTGCTTCTGATCGGGCCGCACGGCAGCGCGAAGAGCGCGCTGCTCGAGCGGCTGGCCGTCGCGCTGCGGCTCGAGCACCGGCACTACAACGCCAGCCTGATCTCCTTCGACGACCTGGTGGGCTTCCCCGTTCCGGATGGCGACGGGCTGCGCTACCTGCGCACGCCGGCCACGCTCTGGGGCGCGCAGAGTGTCTTCCTCGACGAGATCAGCCGCTGCCGGCCCGAGGTGCAGAACAAGCTCTTCTCGATCGTCCACGAGAAGCGCGTGCAGGGTATAGCGCTGGACGCGCTGCGCTACCGCTGGGCGGCGATGAACCCGCCGGCGACGCCGGACGCACCCGATGAGCTGGACGTCTATGTCGGGTCGCTCCCGCTCGACCCGGCGCTGGCGGACCGGTTCGGCTTCGTGCTGCATCTGCCTGCGCTGGACGATCTGTCGCCCGAGGCGCGCCGCTGCGTGATCCGCAGCGGCCTCGGCCCGGCCCGCCCGGAGGCCACGGCGGTCGACCTGCCCGCCCTGGTGGTCCGGTGCGGGCACGCCACCGCGCTCTGCGCGGCGCTGCACGGTGACTGGATCACCGCCTACGCGTCGGCGCTGGTCGTGCCGCTGCGCCAGGCAGGGCTGGCGATCTCCGGGCGACGCGCTGCCATGCTGGCAGCCAACATCGCAGCGGTGCACGGCGCACGCACGACGCTCGGCGTGTGCACCGTGGACAACGCGGGCAACGCGACCAACGCGGCCAACGCGGGCCGCAAAAAAGGCCCGCTCGCCGAGCGCAGCACGATCGCCGACGCCGCCCTCGTCGCGCTCCGCTGCTCGCTGCCGCACCGGGCGCAGGGCAAGCCGGTCGATGCCGGGGTCGTCGCGTCCATCCACCGGCAGGCGGTCGACGCGGCATCCCAGTCACAAGGCGACGCCACGCTGGCACGCATCCTCGACGAGGTGCACCCGGTACGGCGCGTCGGCCTGGCGCTGGATGTCCTGAAGACGAGCCCCGGTCGGGTCGAGCGGCACACGATGTCGCTGCTCGTGACCGACGCGCTGGCTTCGCAGGACAAGCAGGCGCGCTGGATCCTGGCGCAGGCGTTGCTGCCATCGCTCGTCGAGCTGGACTGCGTCGATGCGACCACGCTGGAACTACTCGCCGAGCCGTTCACCTCGCAGGTGTCGTTCGAAGAGCGGCCGAACCTGCGGCACGAGGTCCCGCGCAGTCGTATCGCCGGCTTCAACGCGCTGGTCACCGCGATGGAAGCGCTCGACACCGGCGACCCCGACCAGGTGGCACTGGGCAACCTCGGCGCGGCGCTCTACGCGCGCGACGATGGCGCATCCGAGCCGGCGTTGCTGACGCGTCTGCAGTCGGCCCTGCGCGCCCAGCTCGACCGCGCGGACGACCATGCAGCCTGAAGCGCCCGCCCCGGCCCTTGCGAACATGAGCGCACCGCCGCGCTCGAGCGTGACGCTGCCGAGGCTGGCGCAGAGCCCGCCTGCCGCGCAGACACGCGGCCCCGTGACGCTGCCGAGGGTTACGTCGACCGGGTCCGCGTCGCAGGCAAGCTGCGAGCCGTCGACCACCGATCGCGACACAAGCCCCCAGGCCCTGCGCCCGGTGTCCGTGGGGCCCGGCGGCGGCAAGTTGCTGTCCAACGCGCTCTGCGTGGCTCATGTCGAACTGCCGACGGCCCTGTGTGCCTACCTGCACATGACCTTCGCGTCGCAGCGCCTGACCGCCCCCCTCGGACTGGCCCGTGCACTGGTCGCCATCGCGCGGCAGGCTGGCCGAGCACAGGGGCCGGACGCTTCCCGCCGCGCGGCGCGGCGCGAGTTCGACCGGGTGATGCCGCTGCCGGAAGGCGCCCTGGTGCAAGAGCTCGCCGCGCGGCTCGAGTCGATCGAGTGGCCGAAGTGGGTGCCGCGCGTGGCCTTCGTCATTCCCTTCGGCACCGACATTGCCACCGACCAACGAAAGGCGCCCGACGCGCCGAAGGGCGTCGCTTGCCCACTGCTCGCCGCGCGTCTGGTCTCGGCCATCCGCGGGCCGGTGTTCCTGCGCGATGCGGCGCCGTCACTTTCGAACCTGCTCGATCTCTGGAGCGGCGCCACGCCATCGGGCACCTGGGAGATCTGGCTGCCGGTGCAGCCCGGCCAGGTGCGGCCCGTCACGACCGCCACCCGCTCGAAGAGGAAAGCCCGCTCATGACACACGCCACCGCCCCGATCCCTGCGCTCGAGCAGCGACTGCTCGCCGACCGCGTCCGGCAGTGCGTGCCGTTGCGCCACCCGGCGTTCGGCAAGCTGCTGCAACTGCTCTCGATCGAGGCCACCGACACCGTGGCCACCGCGGCGGTGACCGTCGGTGCGCGCTCGCGGATGCTGATTAACCCCGCGTTCGTCGCGCAGCGCTGCCGCACCGACGCACACCTGTCGATGCTGGTGATGCACGAGCTCTACCACGTACTGCTCGGCCATACCCGGATGTACCAGCGCCCCACCCTGGCCGCCAACTGGGCGTTCGACTGCGTCATCAACGCGCAACTGTGCCGACTGCACCCAGACGTCGAGTTCACCTCGTTCTTCTCGTCCTGTGCGGCCCCCGAGGGGCTGTGGAGCCTGATCGGCCCGCCAGCCGGATGGCCCGCCGCTGCACGCTACGCACCCGGTGCGCTGGGCGACGTGCACCGCCAGCTGTACGACGATGCAGGCGCCACCACGGCAGACCTGTTCGCACTGCTGGATACGATGGCCGTGGCACTCGACGCCGACGGTGCCGACCGCCTGCTCGGCAACCACGGCAACCAGGGTAGCCACGGCGACGATGGTGACCATGGCAAAGATAGGCAGGACCCCGACCCGCTGCATGCCGACCCCGACCTGATGGCAGAGGTACGACGCATCGTCGCACGCTGGCCGATGGTCGAACGGCGAGGCGGCGCAGACGACGGCGGCGCGACCACCCGCGAACGCAGCGACTTGCGCCGCCACGGTGCAGCCCGCCGCGCCGTGCGCCAACTGCTGCAGGCCGCGGCGTTCGGCACCGACGGCGGGCCGTGGGTACGCAGACCGGTCGACACCGAAGTCTTCACGCCGCTGCCGCAAGCCGGAGACCGCCGCGCGCACCTGCAGCGCCTGATGGGCGCCGAGCCGCTGTGGTGGCAAGGGCTTCTGCACCATGACGGCCAGCAGGCGGCGGGCCAG
>CAMDXD010000352.1 GCA_945877995.1 Bordetella parapertussis | reverse complement strand
CCGAGCGCTCGCTGATCCAGACCATCGGCCGCGCGGCCCGCCACCTGAACGGCCGCGCGATCCTGTACGCGGACCGCATCACGGACTCGATGGAAAAGGCGATCGGCGAGACGAACCGGCGGCGGGCGCGGCAGGAAGCACACAACCTGGCGCAGGGCATCACGCCGCGCGGCGTCAAGAAGGAGATTCGAGACCTGATCGACGGCGTCTACGACACAGAACATTCGCACCAGAAGTTGAAGGCCGCACAGGACGATGCCGGCTACGAGCGGATGAGCGACAAGGAGTTGACGCGCGAACTCAAGCGCGTCGAGAAGGAGATGATGGAGCGCGCGCGCAACCTCGAGTTCGAGAAGGCGGCACAGGCGCGCGACCGGCTCAACGCGCTCAAGGAACTGCTGTTCGGACGCGGTCGGGATACTGGACTCGCCGCGGATTCCGAACGCGGCTGAGACGGCAAGACGAAAAAAAGCCCGGCCCCTCGCGGGGCCGGGCCTTCGACGGCGGCGTGACGGGTGCTACCCGCGGGTCTCGATCTGCACCAGCGCATCAGCATCGGCAGTGGCTGCAGTCGCCACTGGCCTCGCACGGGGCGCACGCCGCCGCACCGGTACCGCTTCGACCTCTGCCGCAGGCACGACGGCAGCACTCGGCCGGGTCTCGATCATGACCAGGTCAGAGGGCAGGACGGTCGGCTCGGGTACCGCCGCAACCGGCATGCTCGGCTGCGACGGTAGCGTCGTCTGCACGGATGCGGCGACGGACGCAGCAGGAGCGGCCCCAGCCGACGGCGCCGTTGCGATCGATTCCACCTGCACGAGGTCGGCGGAGACCGGTGTCGGCGGTATCACTGCGGCCAGTGCCGGTGCGACAGTCTCGGCTACAGGCACCGCTGCCTCGGCAACCAGCGCGACCGCAGCCGGAACCTGCACCTGAACCTGAACCTCAACCGGAATTGGAACTGGCAGAGCCTCGACAGGCGCCGCTGCAGCCGCTGCAGCAGCCACCGGCAGGGCCGTCGCCTCCGTCACGACAGGCATAGCCACCGCTTCGATAGCCGCCATGGCAGCGGCCGGAACCGACGCAGCGATTGCATCATCACCGGCAGCGCCTTCGGCACCGCTGCCGCCGTCGACGCCGCCCGTATCCCCTTCGTTGCGACGCTCGCTGCCGCCGCCCCGACGCCCACGGCGACGGCGCGGGCGTCCTTCGCGGGACTCGCGCGCTTCACTCGTCGCATCGGCTTCGGCAAGACCTGCATCGACCGCCACGCCTTCCAGGCCTTCCACTCCATCGCCCTGCGGAGCACGCTCACGCGGCGTGCGCTGTGCGCGTTCTGCCCTTGGCTCTCTGGGCTCCCTCGGCTCGCGTGGCTCGCGGGGCGTACGTGCCTCGAGTGCCACATCCGTGGCACTGGCAGATACCTCCGCGCGAGGAGTGCCATCACGACCACCGCGGCTGCGTTCGCCGCGGGCGGGACGCTCGCCGCGGGCATCGCGGGCCCCCTCAGCGCGCGGCTCGCCACCGCGGCCTTCACGCCTCGGTTCGGACGAACGCTCGCCACGCTCGGGCCGATCGCTGCGCCCACCGCGGCGGCGCTCGCCGTCGCGCGAGGCGCTGCGGCGGCTGGCATCGCCGCTGACCGATCGCGCAGACGGGGTCGCTGCCGAGGCGGCGGCCTGGACAGCCTCCGCCTGGGCGGTCGACGCCGACGGCTTGCTGCTGAGCCAACCGAACATCTTGTCGAACAGCGAGCGGGGCGCCGGTGCAGGCGCTGCAACCACCGGCGCCGGGGCCGCCACGGACGCGGGTGCCGGCGGTGGAGCCTCCGGGTTGATGCCCTGCACGGCAGCCTGGGGGCGCTGCGGACGCTCGGCCGGCATTCCCGGCAGCGTCTCGGGTGCCTCTGGTGCCACAACCAACTGGTAGCTGGCCGCTGGCTGCTCGGAGGCGTTCAGTTCGTCATGGCGCAACCGGATCACCGTGTAGTTCGGCGTCTCGAGATGCAGGTTCGGCACCAGCACCACGTTGACCTTCTGCCGCAACTCGATACTCTGGATGTCCTGCCGCTTCTCGTTCAGCAGAAAAGTCGCGACATCGACCGGCACCTGCGCGTGGACGGCGCCGGTGTTCTCCTTCATCGACTCTTCCTGCAGGATGCGCAGGATGTGCAGCGCGGTCGACTCGATGCCACGCACGAAACCGGTGCCATGGCAGCGCGGGCATGGGATGTGTGCCGACTCACCCAGCGACGGACGCAACCGCTGGCGCGATAACTCCATCAGGCCGAAACGGGAAATTTTCCCCATCTGCACGCGGGCTCGATCAACGTGCAGCGCATCGCGCAGGCGGGTTTCCACCTCACGCTGGTTGCGGGCGTTCTCCATGTCGATGAAGTCGATGACGATCAGGCCACCGAGGTCGCGCAACCGCAGCTGCCGGGCGATCTCGTCGGCCGCCTCGCAGTTGGTGTTGAACGCGGTGGTTTCGATGTCACTGCCGCGCGTCGATCGTGCCGAATTGACGTCCACCGACACCAGTGCTTCGGTGTGGTCGATGACGATCGCGCCGCCCGAGGGCAGCGTGACCTGGCGCGAATACGCGCTTTCGATCTGATGCTCGATCTGGAAGCGGGAGAACAGCGGGACGTCGTCGCGATAGTGCTTGATCAGGTCGAGGTTGCCAGGCATCACCGCGGCCATGAACGAGCGCGCCTGGTCGTAGATGTCCGGGGTGTCGATCAGGATCTCGCCGATGTCCTGGCTGAAGTAGTCACGGATCGCGCGGATGACCAGGCTGCTCTCGAGATAGATCAGCGAGGGCGCGGATTCGCGCTTCGCGGCCGACTCGATCGCCTCCCACAGCCGCAACAGGTAAGCGAGGTCCCAGTGAAGTTCTTCCAGCGTACGACCGATGCCTGCGGTACGAGCGATCACGCTCATGCCGGAGGGCACGTCCAGCTGGGCGACCAGGTCGCGCAGCTCGTTGCGGTCTTCGCCTTCGATCCGCCTTGAAACCCCGCCGCCCCGCGGGTTGTTCGGCATCAGCACGATATAGCGGCCGGCCAGGCTGATGTAGGTGGTGAGGGCAGCGCCCTTGGTACCGCGTTCGTCCTTGTCGATCTGGACGATGACTTCCTGGCCTTCGCGCAGCGCGTCCTTGATCGTGGCGCGCGAGGGATCGGTTTCAGCGCCACTGCGGAAATTGGAGCGCGCAACCTCCTTGAAAGGCAGGAAGCCGTGCCGGTCGGCGCCGTAATCAATGAAGGCAGCTTCGAGGCTTGGTTCGACCCGGGTGATGGTGCCCTTGTATATGTTGCTCTTGCGCTGCTCTTTTCCTGCGGTTTCGATATCGAGGTCGACGAGCTTCTGGCCATCGACGATCGCAACGCGAAGCTCTTCGGCCTGCGTCGCATTGAACAACATGCGTTTCATTGATTCAGACTCCCGCGATCAAGCACGGGGTCGCGCGAAGCCGGGCGCGCAGGGCAACCGGAGACCGGTTGCAGATGCGTCAGGTCAGTGGTGAGGGTCTCGCACCTTTTCTGTCTGGGACACGCTTCTGACGGGCATCCGGGTGCCGACGCTCGACCCTGGGTCGACATGCGGGAGCACCTGAGTGAATGACCGGAAGCAAAGGAAAGACATCGAACGGACCAGCCAGGCTTGTGCGTCTGCATGCCGCGGTGGCGCGCTGCGGTAAGGCCGCTGCAACACACTCCCGCGGTGTTACGCACTTGATCGAGTAAGATCGCCGCTTGTTCAGGTGAGCGAAAGTAACCTGTGGATATCAGGGAAAACCGGTTTGGGTGTAACACTTCGGCCGGAAGGTTGTCCAGCACCATGATCGAGCCTAAGGGCTTGATCGTTCAGCAAGTCTCTCGTGTGCGAGGACCGTCTGCGGGTTTCGACCCGTTGGCAGTATAGCAAGATGGACCTCGCAGGAAAAGCGGCCGTCAGGCTGGAAATCGTTGACGAATCAAGCGTAAACCAGCGACTCGACAACTTCCTCCTGAAGATCCTCAAGGGCGTGCCCAAGAGCCACGTGTACCGGCTGCTGCGGCGCGGGGAGGTGCGGGTGAATGGGCAGCGCGCCCAGCCCGAACGAAGGCTGGTGCTCGATGACAAGGTTCGGGTGCCCCCGGTCCGCCTCGGCGCATCGGCCTCCAGCACCGCGCCGCGGAACGGGGGCGAAACGCCTGTGCTCGCCGCGCATGTCATCTACGAGGACGACTGGCTGCTGGTGCTCGACAAGCCGTCTGGCTGGGCGGTGCACGGCGGCAGCGGCGTCGCCCGGGGCGTGATCGAACAGCTCAGGGCGGAGCGGCCAACCGCGAAGTTTCTCGAACTCGTCCACCGGATCGACCGGGATACCTCGGGGTTGCTGCTGCTCGCCAAGAAGCGCAGCGTGCTCACCGCACTGCACGAAGACCTCCGCGAGGGGCGGGTCACCAAGCATTACCGTGTGCTCGCCCATGGAACATGGCGGAAGGGGCGCCGGATGATCGACGCACCGCTGCAGGAAACGCTTCAGGGGGTCGCGGAGAAGCGC
>CAMDXD010000351.1 GCA_945877995.1 Bordetella parapertussis | reverse complement strand
ATCGCCTCGTGGATCGTGCCGATCGCCGCGCGCCGGCCGGGCGAAGCCACGCGGGCACCGGCATGACGGGCGACCACGCGTGCGGCGACATGCACCGGCATCGCCGGCGCTGGCAGTCCGCAGCCGTCGATGCCCCAGGGCATCGCACCGGCGTCAACGCCGGACAGCTCGGACAGCGCATCGAGGTAGGCCTGCTGCGCCGGATGCTGGAGCCGGTCGTAGCCGGCGATGTCCCAGCCCTGCCCGCGCGACAGTGCAAGGAACCCGCAATGCTTGCCCGAGCAGTTGTGGAAGATGCGCTGTTTCGGCTGGCCGGCGCGCACCGCGGCATCGGCGGCCGCCGGGTCGACGGGCCGGTCCTCCCCGCAGACCAGCGCCTCCTGCGGCAGGTCCATCCCGGCCAGCCAGCCGGCGACGAGGTCGGTGTGCATCGGTTCGGCGCGATGCGAGGCGCAGGTCATCGCCAGCTGCTGCATGCCCAGGCCAGCCCGCGCAAACACACCGGACTCCACCAGCGCGATCGCCTGCACCGGCTTCAGCGCCGAGCGCGGGAAGGTCTCCAGCGCGGTGTCGCCCCAGCCGGCGATGATCTCTCCATCGGCATTCGCCACCGCGGCAACGCCCATGTGCAGGCTCTCCACCACCGGGCCGCGCCAGACCTCCACCATCTTCACGAAAGACATCGGTACTCTGCCCTGTTCAGTCGAGGGAGACGTTCGCGGCACGCGCGACCTTCACCCACTTGTCCGATTCGGACTGCCAGAAAGCCGCGAACGCCTCCGGGCTGTTGCCGACCACGAGACCGCCCATGTCGTGGATGCGGTCGCGCACCTCGGGCGTGCGCAGGGCACGCACCATGTCGGCATTGATCCGGTTCACGATCTCGCGCGGCACGCCGGCGGGCATCGCGATGCCCTGCCAGGAACTGCCGGTCACGCCCCTCTGCCCGGCTTCCTCGAGGGTCGGCACGGCAGGCAGGTAGGGCAGCCGTTGCCGGGTCGACACGGCGATCGCACGCAACCGGCCGTCCTTCACGTAGGGCATCACGCCGATCGAGAGGTTGAAGGCCATCTCGACCCGCCCGGCGAGCTGGTCGGTGAGCTGCCCGCCGCCGGTGCCCTTGTAGGTGACCATCACGATGTCCAGGCCAGCCTGCTGCTTGAGCAGTTCGGTGATCAGCTGTGCCACCGACCCGCCGCCGCTGGAGGCATAGCTGAGCGCCCCCGGACGGCGCTTCGCCAGCGCGACCAGGTCGGGCACGGTCTTCACCGGCAGCGATGGATGCACCAGCAGCAGCAGCGGCAGCTCGGTCACCAGCGTCACATGGGTGAAGTCCTTCAGCGAATCGAAGCCTGCATTGCTGTACAGCCGCGAGGCCACCGACTGCGCGGGCGACACGGAACACATCGTGTAGCCGTCGGGCGCGGCGCGCACGCACAGCGTGGTGCCGATGTTGCCACCGGCGCCGGGCCGGTTCTCGACGATCACCGGAACCGGCCAGGTGTCGGTCAGCACCTTGGCCATCATCCGGCCGAGCACGTCGGTGGACCCGCCGGGCGGGTAGGCGAGGATCATCCGCGCGGGCTTCGCCGGGAACGCAGGCGCGGCCTGCTGGGCGAGCGCGGCGACGGGGAGGCCGGCGCAGAGCGCGAGCAGGAGCAACCGCAGCAGCAGCGACAGCGACAGCGACGACGACAGCGACGACCATTTCATCGGACTCTCCCCTTCCGCACCCGATCCATCCGAGTCTAGCGCGGATCGCCGGCGTTTCCCTTCCGCCCGGAACGGCATTAGGATCACTGCTTCGAACTGTGATCACATCCTGGAAGCAGACCATGCCCGCAGCAAAGACCGTCGGCGGCGCCCGGCTCGCCGTAGACATCGGCGGCACCTTCACCGACGTCGTGCTCGAGGCGGGCCGGCAGCGCTGGACCGGCAAGGTACTGACGACGCCGCGCGCACCCGAGGAGGCGGTGGTCACCGCGGTAACCGAGATCCTCGCCTCGGCCGGCCTGCAGCCTTCGTCGCTGGGCCTGTTCATCCTCGGCACGACCCTCGCGACCAACGCGCTGATCGAGCGCAAGGGCGCGAAGACCGCGCTGCTCACCACCGAGGGCTTCCGCGATCTGGTCGAGATCGGCTGGGAGCACCGCTTCGCGCAGTACGATATCTTCCTCGAGAAGCCGGCGCAGCTGGTGCCGCGCCACCTGCGGCTGCCGGTGCCCGAGCGCATCGATGCGAAGGGTCGGGTGCTGCTGCCGCTCGACGAGCGTGCGGTGCGCAAGCTGGTACCGGTGCTGCGCGACGAGGGCGTGCAGAGCGTCGCGGTCGCCTTCCTGCAGAGCTTCGTCAACCCGGCGCACGAACAGCGGGTGCGCGATATCCTGAAGAAGGCGATGCCCGACCTGTGGGTCACGCTGTCCTCCGATGTCTGCCCCGAGATCCGCGAGTACGAACGTATCTCGACCACCTGCGCCAACGCGTACGTGCAGCCGGTGATGGCCGGTTACCTGAACCGGCTCGCGCAGCGGTTGAAGTCGATGGACATCCTTTGCCCGGTTTTCCTGATGACCTCCGGCGGCGCGCTGTGCACGCTCGAGATGGGCGCGGCCGAACCGGTACGGCTGGTCGAATCGGGCCCGGCGGGCGGCGCGATACTCGCGCGCACGGTGGCCGAGAGCATCGGCGCGCCGCGCGCACTGTCGTTCGACATGGGCGGCACCACCGCGAAGATCTGCTTCATCGACGACTACACGCCCGAGGTGTCGCGCAGCTTCGAGTTCGGCCGCATGTACCGCTTCATGAAGGGCAGCGGCCTGCCGATCCGCATCCCGGTGATCGAGATGGTCGAGATCGGCGCGGGCGGCGGCTCGATCGCGCGCGTGGACGACCTCGAGCGCATCCAGGTCGGGCCGGACAGCGCGGGATCCGAGCCGGGCCCGGCCTGCTATGCGCGCGGCGGCGAGCATGCGACGGTGACCGACGCCGACTGCGCGATGGGCCTGCTCGATCCGGCGCGCTTCGCCGGCGGCCGGGTGAAGCTCGAGACAGCGCGTGCCGAGGCCGCGGTGAAACGCGACGTGGCGAAGCCACTGGGGCTGGACACTGCGCTCGGCGCGCTCGCGATCGGCGAGATCGTCACCGAGAACATGGCCAATGCCGCCCGCGTGCACGCGATGGAACTGGGCAAGACGGTCGAGGACTACACGGTGATCGCCTTCGGCGGCGCGGCGCCGCTGCATGCGGCGCGGCTGGCCGACAAGCTCGGCGTGTCACGGGTGGTGGTGCCGGTGGGCGCGAGCGTCGGTTCGGCGCTGGGCTTCCTCACCGCGCCGGTCGCGTTCCAGGCGGTGCGCAGCTGGTACCAGCGCATCCATACGCTCGACACGGCCGCGGCCAACCGGTTGATCGATGCGATGACCAAGCAGGCCACGGCGGTGGTGAAGGAGGCAGCCCCGACTGCCGCGCTGACCGCGCACCGGGTCGCCTACATGCGCTATGCCGGCCAGGGCCACGAGATCGCGGTCACGCTACCCGCTGTGCGCCTGGTGGCGAAGGACCTGCCGCGGCTCGAGCGGCTGTTCGATGGCGCGTACCGCGCGCTGTACGGGCGCACGGTGCCGAACATGCAGGTCGAGATCATGAGCTGGTCGGTCACCGTGTCGACGAAGGTGAAGCGCGCCGCAAAGGCGGCAGCGCTGCCGAAGAAGCCGGCGAAGCCCGTCGGACGGCGGCGCGTGTTCGAACCGACGCTCGCGAAGTGGCGCGATATCCCGGTCTACGAGCGCGGCTCGCTCGCGCGCGGTGCACGCTTCCCCGGCCCGGCGCTGATCGTGGAAGACCAGACGACGGTGGTGGTCACCGCCGATTTCGATGCATCGATCGACGGCCTCGGGTACATCGTGCTCGACCGTCGCCGTGCAGGAAGGAAATGAAGATGGCCAGGCTCGCCGACATCCAGATGCAGGTGATGTGGAACCGGTTGATCTCGGTCGTTGAGGAACAGGCGCAGACGCTGATCCGCACCGCCTTCGGTGCGGCCACGCGCGAGGCAGGCGACCTGTCGGCCGGCGTATTCCTGCCCGACGGCCGCATGGTGGCGCAGGCGGTCACCGGCACGCCGGGCCATGTGAACTCGATGGCCGAATCGGTGAAGCACTTCCTGCGCGAGTACCCGCCGCAGCAGATGTTCCCCGGAGACGTGTTCCTCACCAATGACCCATGGAAGGGCACCGGCCACCTGAACGACCTGACCATGGTGACGCCGGTGTTCAAGGGTCGGCGGATGGTCGCGCTGTTCGCCTCCACCGTGCACGTGGTCGACATCGGAGGCATCGGGCTGTCGGCCGACGGCACGCAGATCTATCACGAGGGCCTGTTCATCCCGATCATCCGCCTGGTCTCGAAGGGTGTGATCGACGAGACGATGCTCAAGATGGTGCGTGCAAACGTGCGCGAGCCGGTGCAGGTCGAGGGCGACATCTACGGGCTGATCGCCTGCAACGAGATCGGAGGCCGCCGTCTGCTGGCGATGATGAACGAGTACCGGCTGTCGAG
>CAMDXD010000350.1 GCA_945877995.1 Bordetella parapertussis | reverse complement strand
GACCATCGGCCTGCATCCGCGCGACAACCGGGTGCTGCTCGACATGCTCCAGCGACTCGCCGGCAAGGGCAACACGCTGCTGGTGGTCGAGCACGACGAAGAGACCATCCGCCGGGCCGACCATGTAATCGACCTCGGTCCGGGCGCCGGCGTGCGCGGCGGGCAGGTCGTGGCGCAGGGCACGGCCGACGAACTGTGCGCGTCGCCGAGCTCGATCACCGGCCGCGTCCTCAACGAACCGCTGCGGCACCCGGTCTCGCCGCGGCGGTCGGTCGATGCGGGCACGCCATCGGTGCAGGTGCTCGGCGCACACCGACACAGCCTGCAAGACGTGGACGCGCGCTTTCCACTGGGACGGCTGACCGTGGTCACGGGCGTGTCCGGCAGCGGCAAGTCGACGCTGGCGCGCGAGGTGCTGCTCGCCAATCTTTCTGCCGCCGTGTCGGCCCGGCGCGAGCACCGCAAGCCGTCATGGGTAGGCGTGCGCGAGATCGCTGGCGCCGACCAGGTTGGTCGGGTACTCGAGGTCGACCAGACCCCGATCGGCAAGACGCCCCGCTCCTGTCCGGCGACCTACATCGGCTTCTGGGATGCGATCCGCCGCCTGTTCGCGGAGACGAACGAGGCCCGCATGCGCGGTTACACCCCGGCACGCTTCTCGTTCAACACCGGCGACGGCCGCTGCCCCGCCTGCGAAGGTGCCGGCGTGCAGCGCGTCGAGATGAGCTTCCTGCCCGACGTGAAGGTGCCCTGCGAGAGCTGTCACGGCCTGCGCTTCAACCCGGCCACGCTGTCGGTGACGTTCAAGGAACGCTCGATCGGCGATGTGCTGCGGATGAACGTGGAACAGGCAGTCGAGTACTTCGAGGCCCATCCGTCGATCCGCGCGCCGCTCGAGCTGCTCGAGAGCGTCGGTCTCGGCTACCTCACGCTCGGCCAGGCGAGCCCGACGCTGTCGGGCGGCGAGGCGCAGCGGATCAAGCTGGTGACCGAACTGGCGAAAGCCCGCGTCGGAGACGTGCGCGACGCCGCACGGCGGCCGGGCCGGGGCGGCGCGGACGCCCATACGCTGTATGTGCTCGACGAGCCCACCGTCGGCCTGCACATGGCCGATGTCGAGAAGCTGATCCGTGTGCTGCATCGGCTGGTCGACGCCGGCAACACGGTCGTGGTGATCGAGCACAACCTGGACGTCTGGGCCGAGGCGGACTGGATCATCGACCTCGGCCCGGAAGGGGGCGACGGCGGCGGGCGAATCGTTGCCGAGGCACCGCCGGAGGTCGTGGCGCTCGATGCGGGCTCGCACACCGGGCGCATCCTCGGCGAGTTCCTGGGCGAGCGCTCGATCTGAGGCGACACCGCCGCCGGCGCCGGCCGCCCGGATAAGGTATCCTGTAGCTAGACGACGTGCGCCATGTTCCGGTTGCGCCCGCAACGTCTGCCCTCCCCCGGGCCATGCCGCGGATGCCAGTCCCGATCCGGCGCGCATCGCCTGCCGTCATCGAGCCCCGCTCGCTGCCGCGCAGCGGTCCTGGCGGAAGGTTCCCTGCCGAAACGCTGTCGTCCTGAACCGGTACGAAGGAAGAACCTTCGCGGGCCGATGCATTCAGGAGATTCACATCAGTACATCGTTCAATGACCTCGGGTTGGTCCCCGAACTGCTGCGCGCCATCGCCGACCAGGGCTATACCGAAGCGACGCCGATCCAGATACAGGCTATCCCGGTGGTCCTCGCCGGCCGCGACCTGCTCGGCGCGGCGCAGACCGGCACCGGCAAGACCGCCGGCTTCACGCTGCCGCTGCTGCAGTTGCTGTCCTCGCGCGCGCGCAACGGAGTCGCTCCTCGCTGCCTGATCCTCACGCCGACGCGTGAACTCGCAGCGCAGGTGGAAGAGAGCGTCACCACCTACGGCAAGTACCTGAAGCTGCGCTCCACCGTGATCTTCGGTGGTGTCGGCATCAACCCGCAGATCGCCGAACTGCGCCGCGGCGTGGACATCGTGGTGGCGACGCCGGGCCGACTGCTCGACCATGTGCAGCAGAAGACGGTCGACCTCAAGTCGATCGAGATCCTGGTGCTCGACGAAGCCGACCGCATGCTCGACATGGGGTTCATCCGCGACATCAAGCGCATCCTGGCTGTGCTGCCCAGGCAGCGGCAGAACCTGCTGTTCTCCGCGACCTTCTCAGACGAGATCCGCACGCTCTCGCGCGAATACCTGCACGACCCGGCCACGGTGGAAGTCGCCCGGCGCAACACGCCGGCGGAGCTGGTCAGCCAGGTCGTGCATCCGGTCGACAAGGAGCGCAAGCGCGCGTTGCTCTCGCACCTGATCAAAGAGAAGAACTGGTTCCAGGTGCTGGTGTTCACCAAGACCAAGCATGGCGCGAACCGGCTGTCGGAGCTGCTCGAGCGCGACGGCATCGAGTCGGCCGCGATCCATGGCAACAAGAGCCAGGGTGCACGTACGCGTGCCCTGGCACAGTTCAAGGACAACTCGCTGCGCGTGCTCGTTGCCACCGACATCGCCGCACGCGGCCTCGACATCGAGATGCTGCCGCACGTGGTGAACTTCGACCTGCCGAACGTGTCCGAAGACTATGTGCACCGCATCGGCCGTACCGGCCGCGCCGGTGCGAGCGGCGAAGCGATTTCGCTGGTCAGCGGGGAAGACCGCCCGCTGCTGCAGGACATCGAGAAGCTGATGGGCCGCCGGATCGAGCAGCGGGTGGTCGCCGGCTTCGAACCCGGCAAGCCGAAGCCGGCCGGCGAGGCGGACGACCGTGCGCCGAAGACCGATGGGCGGCGCAGTGAGTTTCCGCCGTCGCGCGGCCGGCAGGGCCAGCGCCCGGGGGGTGCCGGTGCAGCCGCGGCCGGCCGGACTGGCAATGGCGGCGGCGGACGTGGCCGGACAACCGGCCAGGGTGCTGGCGGTGCGGGCCGCAGTAGTGGCAATGCGCCCGGCGCACGCCCGGCCGCCCACGCTCAGCCGCGCGCGGCGGCACCAGCCGCGACGCAACCGGCCCGAACGGGTCCGGCGGGATACGGCACGGCGGCGCCGGCTTCGGCGCCCTTGGGCGGACTGTATGCCGACCGGGGCAAGCCGCGTTCACGCGGCAGGGCGCGCTGACACCGGGTTACACGTCACACGGACTATCGCTGCGTACACAGTAGTGCCGCAGCCGGGAACAGGCGCCCCCTGTTCCGCCCCCCCCCGGAAGATCAGGCCCACATGAGTCCTTCAGGACCATGTTGTCCGTTGTCAGACTTGTCTGTCGTCTGCCGCCAGATACAGACCTGCATCGCGTCAAGTGTACGGGCACGGGCACGGGCACGGACACCTGCCGGTAAGCGGTCAGTGCCGACACGCGCGCCGCGCGCGCGTATCATTTCATCCAGCCAGCAGTGCCCCAGACAGACGCCGAGAGCCAGCGCATGAAACCAGACGATTCCGACCTTTCTCTCCCCCCGCAACAGGTCAGCATCGATGTGCTGCTCGAGAAATACGCCAAGGGCGGCGAGCAGTCGATCGAAGAGGTACGCCGTCGCGTCGCCCGCGCGCTGGCCGCGATCGAGAGCGATCCGGCTCACTGGGAGCCGGTATTCATGGAAGCGCTCGAGAGGGGCTTCATCCCCGGCGGGCGCGTGAACTCGGCCGCCGGCACCGACCTGCAGGCGACGCTCATCAACTGCTTCGTGCAGCCGGTCGGCGACTCGGTATCCGAGACGGTCGACGGCAAGCCGGGTATCTATGTCGCGCTGATGCAGGCGGCCGAGACGATGCGCCGCGGTGGCGGCGTGGGCTACGACTTTTCCTCGATCCGCCCCAAGGGCGCGCATGTAAAGGGTACCGACTCGCATGCGAGCGGCCCGGTGTCCTACATGCGGGTGTTCGACCGCTCGTGCGAGACGGTCGAATCCGCCGGTTCGCGGCGCGGCGCGCAGATGGGCATCCTGCGCTGCGACCATCCGGACATCGAAGACTTCATCCATGCGAAGGACCACGGCGACCTGCGCAACTTCAACGTCAGTGTCGCCGTGACCGACGCGTTCATGTGCGCGGTCGAAACCGACGGCGAATGGTCTCTGGTGCACAAGGCGCCGCCACGCTGGCGCGGCGACGATGCACCGGTGCAGCACCTGCACGGCGCGTACATCTACCGCACGGTGCGCGCGCGCGATCTGTGGCAGCAGATCATGCAGTCGACCTACGACCATGCCGAGCCGGGCGTGGTGTTCATCGACCGGATGAACAGCGACAACAACCTCGCCTACTGCGAGGGGATCGAGGCGACCAATCCGTGCGTGACCGGCGACACCTGGACGATGACCGTCGACGGTCCGCGCCAGGTGCGCGACTGCATCGGCGAGTCCCAGACGCTGGTCGTAGACGGGCGTCCGTGGGCGACCGGCCCGCAAGGCTTCTTCGAGACCGGGACGAAGCCGGTGCTGTCGGTGACGACCGCCGAAGGCTTCAAGCTGCGGCTGACCGAGGACCACCAGGTGCTGCGGGTCAAGCGCATGACGCGCGACGTGCGCGAAACGGAATGGGTCCCTGCATCGG
>CAMDXD010000349.1 GCA_945877995.1 Bordetella parapertussis | reverse complement strand
GTAGCACCGCTCGGCCCATTTCACCATCGGGCGCGCGAGCGCGACCTGGTCGATCTCCTGGAAACTGCCGGTACCCCACTCGCTCCACGGGCTCGACCCGCCGAGCGCGACGACCGGGGCGCAGTCGATCAGCGCGGTAGCCAGGCCGCTGACCAGGTTGATCGTGCCCGGCCCGGAACAGGCCATGCATACGCCCGACTTGTTGGCGACGCGCGAATAGGCATGCGCCATCATCGCCGCACCCTGCTCGTGGCGCACGTCGATGCCGCGCATGCCGCGATCGATGCAGGCCTTCTCGGCGCCGAGCATCGGCGCGCCCATGAGGAAAAAGAAGGTGTCGACGCCGTGCTTCTCCAGGGCCTGGGCGACGAGTTCGGAACCGGTGACGGGCATTGCATGCTCCTTCTTGTGGATGCTTCGTTCTGCAGGGTCTACAGGATGTACGGCTTGCCCTGTTTCTCCATCCATTCGTTTTCGCGACCGAAAGCCTCGGGGTCGCCGGGACGGCCGTAATAGTACGGGAGCAGCGGGCGATGGATGTCGTAGATGCGGCGCAGTTCGGCGATCGGTTCCGGGTGGTGGTCGACCCGCAAGTCCACCCAGGGGAAGATCTGCGTGCCGTAGACCTTGAGCCCGCTCGAATGCTGGCCGCCCACCTGGCCGCCGGCGTCGCGGCCGGCCTCGAGACCGAGCATCAGGCGCTCGTCGATGTCCAGCGCGGCGGTGGCCTCCCATGAGGCAGCCATCGCCTGCGCGGTCCGCTCGCTGGTCAGGTAGTTGCCCATCGCGACCAGGTTGCGGCGCGTGACCGCGCCAGACCAGACCTTGTTGTTCGCACCGGTCCTGGCGGCGGCATTGCCATCGCGGTCGATCACGCAGATCTGCCGGAACTCGATGCGCGGGTCGCTGCCGGCGATCTGCGCCAGCGTCGCAGACGCGGAGAAGCCCTGCGCCAGCAGGTTCAATCCGAGCGGGCCGAGGCGAGGGTCGGTTGTCGCCATGGTCACCACCACGCCGACGTTGGGCGCGACGAACGGGCAGCGCGCCCCGACCGCCACCGGGTTGGTCGAGATGGCGACGCCGAAGCGCCCGGTGCGTTCGCAGCGTCCTGCGATGGCGAAGGTCATGTCGGTCTCCTGGTCACTACGACTGGTCACTGCCGCCGGGGAAGCCATCAGGCCTGCCCACAGGCGCAATACGCAGCCCCGGGGGCCGGGATCGTCCATCGCGGGCGACTGGGGGAGCACCTTCGAACGCGCGCGCGAGGTGACCGCCAGCGCGCGCACATTGCCGGCATCGAGCAGCGGCGTGCAGCCGGCCGGCGCGGCCCGCGAGAAGGCCTCGGTGTCGTCGCCACCCCCGGGCGGATTGGCGACCATGATGCGCGCCGGGCGCCGACGGTGGGCTGTCGGACAGCCTGCGGCAGGGCACGAAATGCCGCGGCGGGACAGCCACGGACGGGGCAGGCAGGGGCGCGATGTGCAAGGACGGCTCCGGGACGCAGCAGGACACCTGCTGTGATCACACGTTACCCCGGCTGCGCCGTTCTTGGCAACCGCACATCGCGCCGCGCCTGGATGCACCGAGCGCGTGCGCGGGTGGACCGGACGCACGACCCGGCGCACCATCACGATGCCGACACGCGTATGCGTGCGCCAGGCGTACTGCGATCGGCGCCTCGAATGCGCCTCCAGCATGCCTTGGTACTGGTATGGAACGTGCATCGGGTTACCCCAACCACACAGGAGAAATGCATGTCACGTCTGTCACCCCGCAGCACCGACACCCTCCCGCCCACAGGTCTTGGCCGCCGGGCACTGCTCGCGACCTCGGGCACCCTGGCACTGCTCTGCGCCACGCTTCCCGGCCTCGCTGCGGCGCAGGGTGCGCCCTATCCGAACCGGCCGATCCGGTTCATGGTGCCGTTCGCCGCCGGCGGCGTGTCCGATATCCTGGGACGCGTGATGGCGGCGAAGATGTCGGAGGTGATCGGGCAGACCGTGATCGTCGAGAACCGGGGTGGCGCCGGCGGCACCGTGGGCGCCGACGTCGTGGCCAACGCGAATGCGGACGGCTACATGATCATGCTGTCGAGCCTGACCACGCAGTCGATCGCACCGCACATGCTGAAGAAAGTGCCGTACAACACCCAGACGGCATTCACGCCGATCGCCGGGGTCGCGCTGTCACCGAACATCCTGTCGATCGGCGCGAACCAGCCGATGAAGTCGCTGAAGGATGTGATTGCGTTCGCGAAGGCCAATCCGGGCAAGCTGAGCTACGGTTCCTCTGGCCTGGGCAGCATCGGCCACCTCACCGGCGAGATCCTGCGCTCGCTGACTGGCGTCGACATGACCCATGTACCGTTCAAGAGCGCCGGTGTCGCCTATCCGGACGTGCTCGCCGGCAACATCACGATGGTCGTCGACACGCTGCCCTCCGCATTGCAGCACATCAAGGCCGGCACCGTGCGTCCGGTCGTGATGCTCTCGCCGAGGCGTACCGCGCTGCTGCCGGACGTACCGACGATCAGCGAGGCAGGCTTCCCCGAGGCGACGCTGAATTTCTGGTCCGGGATCTTCGGGCCGGCCGGCATGCAGCCGGCAGTCGTTGCACGCCTCAACGAGGTGATCGTCAAGTCGCTCGCCGCCCCGGACGTGCGCGAACGCCTGTCCACCCTCGGCGCAGACCCGTGGCCGGTCTCAGCGGAAGAACTCGGCACGCGCGCGCGTGAAGATTTCGCGCGCATGGCCAAGCTCATCAAGGCAGCTGGACTCATGCCGGAGTGACCGACTGGCGCGGCGCACGGCAGGCACCGACCTGCGGTGCGCCGTGGCCGACGCGGCGCTGGCGGGCCCTCAGCCCGCCAGACTGGCGCCGCGCGCCGAGCCCTCCATCGCGGCCTTGACCGCGCGCCGGTCGATCTTGCCGGCACCGTTCAGCGGCAGTTCGGACTCCGGCACGATCTTGACCAGCCGAGGATGCGCATACTTCGGGCCGTTCTCGAGGCAGAACGCGCGGATCTCGTCGGCATCGGCCTGGGCGCCGCGGTTGAGCACGACCATAGCCGCGGGCACCCAGCCCTTGACCGCATGCGGCACCGCGACCACGACCGCATTGGCGATGGCTGGATGCCGGAACAGCAGGTCCTCGACTTCCTTCGGATAGATGTTCTCGCCACCGCAGGAGAACATGTCGTCCATGCGGGACTTGAAGTAGAAGTATCCGTCCACGTCGCGCCGCACCACGTCGCCGGTGCGCAACCAGCCGTCGACAAGCTTGTCACGCGTGGCATCCGGCCGTTTGTGGTAGCCGACGCAGTTATACGGAGACTTCAGCCAGAGCTCGCCCTCTACGGGCCCCGGCGTCTCGACATCCACTTCCGACCCGTCCTCCGCGGTGAGCCGGATGCCGATCTCCGGCGCGAGCACGCCTGCCGAACCCCGCTTCACCGGCCGCCCGTCCAGCGGCACGCGGAACGGACTGCCGCCTTCGGTGAGCCCGTAGCTCTCACCGACCTTGACACCGGGCAGCGCCCGCTCGACCTCGTCCATCAGTTCCGGCGTGACGACGGCCGAACCGATGGTGAGGCTCTTCAGCGCCGACAGATCGAGCGAGGCGATCAGGTCGCGCTGCTGCAACAGCATCGTGAACACGGCAGCCACGCCGCGCGAGTAGGTACAGCGGTACTTCGCGAGCGCCTCCAGGTAGCCCTTCGGGTCATAGCCGGGCATCAGCACGAACGATGCACCGGCGAACAGCGCCGGCTTCACCGTGCCGCGCATCGCGTTCTTGTGGAACAGGGGCAAAGCGATCATCCCGCGCGCCTCGCTGGATGTCGGCCAGTAGCGCTGGTTGTAGTCGACGTACCAGAGCATGCCCGCGTGGGTCATCATCGCGCCCTTGGGCAGCCCGGTCGAACCCGAGGTATAGGGCTGGAAGGCCTGCGCGTGCGCTTCGAGGCGCGGCGGCGCATCGAAGCGCGCGCAGCCGTCGCGCGCCTGCGCGTAGGCAAGCCAGCCCGGGGCGGTCACCGGTTCGGTCGAGATGCGATGCGCGATGCCCGCGGCCTGCGCCACCTCGACGCACGAGGGGTGCGCCGCCGGCTCCACGAACACGGCTGCACAATCGGCGTCCTCGAGGATGAACTTCAGCGTATCGCGGGCGAGGCGGGTATTGATCGGTACCGGGATCGCGCCGGTGCGCATGGTTCCGAAGAAGATCTCGAGGAACTCGGAGCGGTTGCCGACCACCATGCCCACGCGCTGGCCGGCCCGTATGCCCAGCCCGTGGAGCAGGCCGGCGACTCGGTCCGCCCGCTCGTCGAGCATCGCGTAGGTAACCTGCCGCTGCGTGCCGCCGTACAGGTCGTAGATGGCCGTCTTGTCGGGCGTGCGCGCCACCGAGGCGTCGAAGAAGTAGCCGAGGTTTCCGGCGCGATTGGCTTGATGGTCGGACATGCTGTCTTTCCCGGAAGGATTCACTGCGCAGGATCGCGGCTGAAGGCTGCGTCACGGCCGAGGTAGCCTGCGATCAGCCACGCATACACCTTTGCCGCGTCGTGCACCTTGTCGACCGATGCGAGGTCGAGGTCGGTGTGCGCGAACGACTGCTC
>CAMDXD010000348.1 GCA_945877995.1 Bordetella parapertussis | reverse complement strand
ATGTTCTATTTCGTCCTGTTCGTTTCCGTCGTCTCGCCGGGCGCCTTCGCTGGCGGACCGAGCACCGTGCCGTAGTGCTTCACCCGGCGCACCACCACGATCGCGCCGATGAAGGGCAGCAGCCATGCGATCGCCAGCCATTTCGCACGATCGCGACCGGCGAGCAGTTCATCGGGCACGATCTGCAGCGTCGCCCAGACGGCGAGCGTTGCATACGCGCAGGCTATGAATCCGGGCACGGGTTCCATGCGCGCATTCTACGGGAAGGCGTGCGCCGGCCCGACATGTGCGCCACCGATGCGTCGGCGCGGGACTCGGCGCAGCACTTGCCTGGCAGGGTCGGGCCCGCGACAATCGCTCGTGATCCAGGAACTGTTCGGCGCGCTGTCCGCCTCCACGCTCTTCACCGACCCGGCCTCCGCCGCGCTGGTGGCCTGCGTGGTGTTCGTCGCCTATGTCGCCTTCGGCGTATCCGGCTTCGGTTCGGCGCTGATCGCCGTGCCGATCATCGCGCACGTCTGGCCGCTCACCGCCGTGGTGCCGCTGTTCGCGCTGTTCGAGATCGTCGCGGCGATCACCGTCGGCGGCAGCCACTGGAAATCGGTCGATCGGCGTGAACTGATGACGCTCATGCCGTTCATGCTCGCCGGCATCGCGATCGGTGTCGCCCTGCTGCTGTCGCTGCCCTCGCCGTGGCTGCTGGTCGGCCTGGGCCTCTTCGTGCTCGGCTACGGCCTGCGCGGCGCGCTGAAGAAGAACCGTGCCTTCGCCAGGGTGTCGCGTCTGTGGGCGGTACCCACCGGCCTGGTCGGCGGCGTGATGAGCGCGCTGTTCGGCACCGGCGGTTCTTTCTACCTGATCTATGTCGCCGGCCGTGTCGAGGACAAGGGGGCGCTGCGCGCGACCATCTCGACCGTGCTCGGCACCAGCAACGCCGTCCGGCTGGCCGTTTTCATCGTCGCCGGCCTGCTGGCACCGGCCGTGCTGTTCACTGCGCTCACCCTGCTGCCGGTGGTGTTCGCCGGGCTCTGGCTCGGCGGTCGGCTGCATGCGCGCGTGACCCGCGAGCAGATCATCCGCGGTGTGTGCATCCTGCTGGTGGCGAGCGGCGCCTCGCTGCTGGTGCGCGCGCTCGGCCAGGTCTGACCCTCGCCGTCCCGGCGCCAGCCGCGTCGGCGCGACCGGTGCGGGCACGCCCTATTCAGTGCTGTCGTTGCCGCGGGTGCGGCTCTTGTCGAGGCGCGCCGACAGGTACAGCGCGCTGGGTGTGATCAGCAGCACCGGATTCTCCAGCTGCAGCTTGCTCCCCCGCGGCGAGATATGTCCGCCGAGCAGTTGCAGGTCTTCGCCGCCCTTGCTGAAAACGGGGAAGAACGCGCGATCGTTCGTCGTGCACTGCACGTCGAAGTCGGGCAGCGCCTTGCGGGCGCGCTGGTACTCGGTGCGCAGCCGACGCACGACGGCCGCCTGTTTCGGATCGACCGGATCCTTGCGCTCGGCGCTCTGTACGCGGCAACGAAAGCCCGCGCGGCGCATCGCCGCCACGGTATCCATCTCGTTGAAGCTGGGCATGCGCGTGCCGAACGGCTTCAGGTCGATGATCTTGAACGTGGCGCGGCCGGGCGGGAACGACAGCAGGAACTTCGGGTCCTTTTCCGGATCGCGGTCGTCGGGCAGCAGCTTGATGTGGAACATGCCGCTGCGATCGACATAGCCGAAGACGAACTCGCCACCGCAACCCAGTGTATTGACGTCTTCGCAGGCCTCGAAGATCTGCGCGCGCAGCTTGACCGCCTTCGCCTGGTCTTCCCGTACCTGCTCGAACAGCGTGTTCCATTCCCATTCGGGCGTGTGCGCGCGATGGTGCCCGCTGTACAGGTCGAACACCCAGCGCAGTTCATCGACCGAGCGCGGCCGGGCGCTCCTGGCCGCATTCTTCTCGGCGAGCGCCTCGAACGCGGCAAGTTGCTCGAGCGTGCGCGGGGCAGTGAACGCATCGGCCGTGGCCGGGCCGGCCGCCATCGCCATGGCGAGCCCGACCGCACCGGCCAGTGCACTGCCGACACGGGCCGCGAGGCCCTGCTTCAGGCGCGGCTGGCGCCGCGATCCCGGGGTGACAGATCCGGACATGTGATTCCTCTGTGATTGCGTGACGCGCATACCGATGTACCCTTCCTGATGTGCGTGCCGGCACGGGTGCCGCGACGGGCCGAAGCACCGATGGCGCCCGACGCTCAGCCCGCAGCCGGGGCCACCGCCGGCATACGGGTCGCGCCCGCTCCCGTGGCCGCACGTTGGCGAAGGTGCTCGGCGATGCGCGCAACGCCCTCGCGCAGCGAATCCATGCTGGTGGTGTAGGCGAAGCGCACGTGCTGGTGCGCCCGATGGACGCCGAAGTCTGCACCCGGCGTGATGGCCACGCCCGACCGCTCGAGCATGTCGAGCGCGAAGGCGAAGCTGTCGTCGGTGAGGGCGCTGCAATCGGCGTAAAGATAGAAGGCACCCTCGGGAATCACCGGGATGCGGAAGCCCAGCCCGATCAGCGCCTGCGCGAGGTAGTCGCGACGCTGGCCGAACTCGACCCGCTGACGCTCGCAGATCGCCATCGACTCAGGGGTGAAAGCAGCCAGCGCCGCATGCTGCGCGACCGTCGAGCAGGCGAGGAACAGGTTCTGTGCCAGACGCTCTGCCGGATCATGGTAGGCCTCGGGCACGACGATCCAGCCCAGGCGCCACCCGGTCATCGTGAAGAACTTCGAGAAGCCGTTGATCACGAACGCCTTGTCGGTCAGCGCCAGGGCGGTCGGTGGGCGGTCGCCATAGACCAGCCCATGGTAGATCTCGTCGACCACCAGGGCGGCGTTGCGGCCCTGCACCTCATCGACGATGCGCGCGAGTTCAGGACCGGGAATGATCGTGCCGGTCGGGTTCGCCGGCGTGGCGACCATCACCGCGCGCGTGCGTTCGGTCCAGTTCGACGCGATCGCCGCCGCGGTGAGCTGGTAGCCGGTTTCCGGGCCGCTCGGGATGCCGACGGGTACGCCCTCGCAGAAGCGGATGAAGTGCCGGTTCGCCGGGTACGACGGATCGGCCAGCAGCACCTCGTCGCCCGGGCAGAGCAGCACGCCCATCGCCAGCAGCAACGCGCCGGACGAGCCGGGCGTGACGATGATGCGCTCGGGCGACACCTCAACGCCGTGCTGCTCGCGGTAGTAGCCGGCGATCGCGCGGCGCAGCGCAGGCAAGCCGAGAGCTGGCAGGTAGTGCACGTCGCCGCCGCGGGTCGCCTCCAGGGCGGCCGCCGTCACCGGTGCGG
Organism: Bordetella parapertussis; assembly: GCA_945877995.1. Lineage (GTDB taxonomy): Bacteria > Pseudomonadota > Gammaproteobacteria > Burkholderiales > CAIKXV01 > CAIKXV01. The sequence continues at coordinate 1,306 of CAMDXD010000348.1, read as the reverse complement.
GCGTCGGGAAGTCGGGTTCGCCGATTTCCATGTGGATGATGGAGCGTCCCTGTGCTTCCAGTTCCTTCGCACGGGCCAGCAGCTTAAGTACCTGGAACGTCGCGATACCCGACATGCGCGCCGCCAGCGGCGCACCCTGCAGTTTCGGTGGACTCATCACACCCCGTGTCTGGTGAACCAGTCGCGCATCCGCTGCCAGCCGTCGTCAGCTGCCGACTTGCGGTAGCTCGGGCGGTAGTCGGCATAGAACGCGTGGGGCGCTTCCGGATACAGCACGATCTCGCTGGTGGTGTTGCCGGCGACCTTCAAGGCCGCGCGCATCTTCTCGACCGTCTCGACCGGGATGCCGGCATCGGCCTCGCCGTACAGCCCGAGCACCGGAACCTTGAGTACCGGCGCGAGGTCCACCGGATAGGCCGGCTGCAGCGGCGCCATCGAAGCCGCGACCAGCCGCCCGTACCACGCGACGCCCGCCTTCACCGACGGGTTGTGCACGCAGTACGTCCAGGTGATGCGCCCGCCCCAGCAGAAGCCGGTGACACCCAGCCGCGAGGTGTCGCACTTGCCGGTGGCCTTGGCGTAGACGACGGCCGCGTCGAGGTCCGACATGACCTGGCTGTCGGGAACGTGGTTGACGACCTTCGCGAAGATCTCCGGCGGGTCGGTCAGCGTCGACACATCGCCCTGGCGCGCATACAGCTCGACCGTGATCGCGAAGTAGCCGACCTTGGCCAGCCGGCGGCACACGTCCTTGATGTGCTCGTGCACGCCGAAGATCTCCTGTACGACCAGGATCACCGGCAGGTTGGTGCCGTTCTCCGGATAGGCACGGTAGGCAGGCACTTCGCCGTCGCGGGTGACCAGCGCGACTTCGCCCGCCACCAGACCGGCGGTATCGGTGCTGATCGCGGTCGACTGGATCGGCTCGCATGCACGGGCAAAGCCTTCGGTCAGTCTGCCGATCGGCGAACGAGCGGCAGGGAGGGCGCCAATGCCGGGCAGGGACTGCCAGCCGGTGTTCAGTGTCTGGTCCATGGGGTCGTCTCCGGTGGGGTTCTCTGGAGGATGCGCTTCAGGGGATGCCAACCCCGATCGTACTAGGTCAGGCCACCTTCGTGCGCCGCGCAACGGCGCGGCGGCCGGCGGCGGCAGGCGCTTCGATGGCAGGCCCCGGAATAGGTCCAGGTCCAGGTCCAGGTCCAGGCCCAGGTCCGGGTCCGGCGCCGGCGGCGGCCGAGTCCTCGACGCCCGCCAGCGCCAGCCCCTGGTCCCAGTAGGGCTGGGGACCGAAGCGGTCGACGAAGAA
>CAMDXD010000347.1 GCA_945877995.1 Bordetella parapertussis | reverse complement strand
AGCAGTCCATCGCGGTGTTGCCGCCACCGAGCACGATGACGCGGCGGCCGATCTTCGTGGTGTGGCCGAAGGACACCGAGGACAGCCAGTCGATGCCCAGGTGGATGTTCGCCGCTGCTTCCTGCCTGCCGGGAAGGTCGAGGTCGCGGCCGCGCGGGGCGCCGGAGCCGACGAACACCGCATCGAAGCCTTCGGCGAGCAGGTCGCGCATCGAAGGGATCTCGACGCCGCCGCGGAACTCGACGCCCAGGTCGATCACGTAACCGACCTCTTCGTCGATGACCGACTCCGGCAGCCGGAAGCGCGGGATCTGCGAGCGGATGAAGCCACCGGCCTTGGGATCGCGGTCGAACACCGTGACCGAGTACCCCAGCGGCGCGAGGTCGCGTGCGACGGTGAGCGAGGACGGGCCGGCGCCGACGCAGGCGATGCGGCGGCCGTTCTTCTTCTCCGCCGGCGCCGGCAGCAGCGCACGGATCGCCGCGGCGTCCTTGTGGTCGGCGGCCACCCGCTTGAGCCGGCAGATCGCGACCGGCTCGGGCTTGTCCTGGTTGGCCTCCTCGACCCGTCCACGCCGGCAGGCCGGCTCGCACGGTCGATCGCAGGTGCGCCCCAGGATGCCAGGGAAAACGTTGGAATCCCAGTTGACCTTGTAGGCCTCGGTGTAGCGTCCGGCCGCGATCAGCCGGATGTATTCGGGTACGGGCGTGTGCGCGGGGCACGCGTGCTGGCAATCGACGACCTTGTGGAAATACTCTGGATCACGGACATCCGTCGGCTTCAAGCGTCTCTCCTCCAACGTTTCGGGCCCGCATGCCTGCCGGCAGCCGGCGCGCGGCGCGTGGTCCCTCGTCGTCGCCGCAGCACGGCGATCGCTCGGGATCCATCGACCGGCGCTGCCATCGCCCTGCGGGGCCCGGCAGACCGGTCTGTTCTGGTTGTCGGCAAATCGTACTCCGACTCAGCGTCGAAGGCATCGGCGGCGTCCGTTCGAGTCATTCGCATGACCCGAACGGGCGCGCATCGGCGGGCGGTGTGGACAAGGATCGCCGCCTGTGGCTTCATGCAGTCGGCAACCTACAGGAAGTTCTTTCGCGCCATTCAACCGGAGACGCCCTTGAAACGACTTGCATCGACTGCGATCGCCGCCGCGATCGCCCTTGTGTCGGCATCCGCCGCTGCCCAGACCCTGACCGGCACGCTCGCCAAGATCCGCGACACCGGCACGATCACCATCGGCCACCGCGAAGCCTCCATCCCGTTCTCGTACCTCGACGACAAGCAGCAGGCCGTCGGCTATGCGATGGACATCTGCGCGCGGGTGGTCGACGCGATCAAGGCCGAACTCAATCTGCCGAACCTGAAGGTCGCGCTGCAACCGGTCACCTCGGCCAACCGCATCCCGCTGCTGCAGAACGGATCGATCGACCTCGAGTGCGGCTCGACCACCAATTCGGTCGACCGCCAGAAACAGGTGGCGTTCGGGCCGACCTACTTCGTGATCAACGTCACTGCAGCGGTGAAGAAAGCCTCGCCGATCCGGACGCTGGCCGACCTGAACGGACGCACGATCTCGACCACCGCCGGTACCACCGCCGTGCCGCTGCTGAAGAAGTACGAGAAGACAGGCGGCATCGACGTGAAGGAGATCTACGGCAAGGACCATTCCGAATCGTTCCTGCTGCTGGTCGACGATCGCGTGCAGGCGTTCGTGATGGACGACGTGCTGCTCGCCGGGCAGATCGCAAATGCGCGTAGCCCCGGAGAGTTCCGCATCCTGGAGGAATCGCTGCGCACCGAGCCCTACAGCGTGATGCTTCGTCGCGAAGACCCGCAGTTCAAGGCCTTGGTCGACCGCACGATCGGCGGGCTGATGAAGTCCGGCGAGATCGAGAAGCTCTATGCCAAGTGGTTCATGAGCCCGATCCCGCCGCGCAAGGTGAACCTCAACTTCCCGGTGTCGCCGGCGCTGCGCGAGGCGTTCAAGAACCCGAACGACAGGGGCGTCCAGTAAGGGCACCTCGCACGGGCCGCCAGCGTTCGGCCAGGAGCAACCAAGGGGATGGGCGGGTAGCGCACGAACAGAAGCGCGCGCCCGCCCGGTGCAACGAGGATCGGGGGCTTGATGGGTTTCAGTCTCGACTGGTCGGTGTTCCTGCAGGAACTGCCGGAAGGCGGCGTCTTCTACTGGGAGATGCTGCTTTCCGGGCTCTGGTGGACGCTCGGCGTCGCCGCCTGCTCGTGGATCATCGCGATGCTGTTCGGGTCGGTGATCGGCACGCTGCGCACCACCGAGAGCCGCGTGCTGGTGTTCCTCGGCAATGCCTGGGTCGAATTGTTCCGCAACATCCCGCTGCTGGTGCAGATGTTCCTCTGGTACTTCGTCGTGCCCGAACTCGTGCCGCCGCTGAAGGCCTGGGTGGTCGCCGCCGAGCCTTCGCATGCGCAGTTCCTGTCGGCCACGCTCTGCCTGGGCCTGTTCACGTCTGCACGCATCGCCGAGCAGGTGCGCGCAGGCATCCAGTCACTGCCGCGCGGCCAGCGCCTCGCGGCGCAGGCGATCGGCCTGACCACCACCCAGATGTACCGCTTCGTGCTGCTGCCGATGGCGTTCCGGATCATCATCCCGCCGCTGACGAGCGAGACGATGAACCTGATCAAGAACACATCCATCGCGCTCACCATCGGGCTTGCCGAACTGACGTTCCGCACGCGTGAGATGGGCGAATACACGTTCCGCTTCTTCGAGGCATTTACCGCCGCCACGCTGGTCTACATCGCGATCGCGATGACCGCCAACCGGGTGATGGCGCTGATCGAGCGGCGCACCGCCGTTCCCGGCTACATCGCTGGCGGAAAGTAGGGGACGACGATGGATTTCGACTGGTCGGTGATCGGCGGCGCCCTCCCCTACCTGTGGAAGGGCATGCAGTACACGCTGCATCTCACCGTGATCGCGGCACTTGGCGGACTGTTCTTCGGCACCCTGCTGGCGTTGGCGCGGCTGTCGCCGATCAAGCCGCTGTCGATGTTCGCTGCAGGCTATGTGAACCTGATGCGTTCGATCCCGCTGGTGCTGGTGATCTTCTGGTTCTTCTTCCTGGTACCGGTGATCCTGCAGGTGGTGATGGGCTATGAGCGGCCACCGCAGGTGGGTGCCGAGCGCACCGCGATCATCACCTTCATCATGTTCGAGGCGGCGTATTTCTGCGAGATCATGCGCGCCGGCATCCAGTCGATCCCGCGCGGGCAGGTCTACGCCGCACAGGCGCTCGGCCTCAACTACAGCCAGACGATGCGGCTGGTGGTGCTGCCACAGGCGTTCCGCAACATGATCCCGGTGCTGCTCACGCAGACCATCATCCTGTTCCAGGATACTTCCCTGGTGTACGTGATCTCGGCCACCGACTTCGTTGGCGCCGCGGCCAAGATCGCACAGCGCGACGGCCGGCTGATCGAGATGTACCTGTTCGTCGCGTTCGTCTATTTCATCCTCTGCTTCTCGCTGTCGCTGGCTGTCCAGCAGCTGCAGCGCAAGATCGCCGTCATCCGCTGATGCACCGCGCGTACGGCCCACGGAGAACCACAGCATGCCGATGATCGACATCCAGGACATCTCGAAGTGGTATGGCAGCTTCCAGGTGCTGACCGACTGCACGACCAGCGTCGAAAAGGGCGAGGTCGTCGTGGTCTGCGGCCCGTCCGGCTCCGGCAAGTCGACCCTGATCAAGTGCGTGAACGCGCTCGAGCCATTCCAGGCGGGCGACGTGATCGTCGACGGCATCTCCTGCGCCGACCCGAAGACCGACCTGCCCAAGCTGCGCGCCCGCGTCGGCATGGTGTTCCAGAACTTCGAATTGTTCCCGCACCTGTCGATCACCGAGAACCTTACCCTGGGCCAGGTGAAGGTGCTCGGTCGCCCGGCCGACGAGGCGACGGCGCGCGGCCTGAAGCTGCTCGACCGGGTCGGCCTGATCGAACAGAAGGACAAGTTCCCCGGCCAGTTGTCCGGCGGCCAGCAGCAGCGCGTGGCGATCGCGCGCGCGCTGTCGATGGACCCGATCGCGATGCTGTTCGACGAACCGACCTCGGCGCTCGACCCGGAAATGGTCACCGAGGTGCTGGACGTGATGGTCGAGCTGGCGCACGAGGGCATGACGATGATGGTGGTCACGCACGAGATGGGCTTCGCGCGCAAGGTCGCCGACCGGGTGATCTTCATGGACCGCGGCGAGATCGTCGAGGACGCGACGAAGGAGGCGTTCTTCGGCAGCCCGCGCTCGGAGCGGGCGCAGCATTTCCTGGCGAAGATACTGCAGCACTGAGGTTGTCGCGGGCGGTGCGGGGACGGGCGCATCGGGTTGCCGACTCCGTTCGTGTCCCCCGCCTCCGGGCGCTGCTGCGCCCGGAGGCTCCTCCTTTACCTCGCCGCGCAGGGCACCCCGTCCCCTCGATCAGCGCAGGTGCCTGGGGGGAGGAACGGACCCTGTGCAGAGGGCTGGCGGTCGATCACGGCACGACCGTCGCACGGCCCCTTTTCTCCATACCAGCAAGGCGGTGGCTGGGCGGGCGCATCGGGTTGCCGACGGAGTGAGGTAAAGGAGGAGCCCCCGGGCGCAAGCGCGCCCGGGGGCGGGGGACACGAACG
>CAMDXD010000346.1 GCA_945877995.1 Bordetella parapertussis | reverse complement strand
GGAAAGGACGGTGCCTGGGCCTGGGCCAGCGCCTGGGCCGCCGCGCCGGCGAGTGGCAGGCCGATGGCCAGGGCGCGCGCGGCACTGCGGATGATCGATCGGACGGTCGGTTGCATCGTATTCTCCTGCGGGCTGGTGCCTGGTTTTGTCGTAACGGCTACAGAAGCGTGCACATCTCGTCGAAGGACAGCCTGGGCAACCGCGGTGGCAGCGCGGCCACGTCGCCGTAGCCGAGGTTGACCATGAAGTTCGACTTGAACGACGTGTCATGGAAGAACACGTCATCAACCTTGGCGTTGTCGAAGCCGGACATCGGCCCCGCGTCCAGGCCCAGCGCGCGCGCAGCGATCATGAGCCAGGCGCCCTGCAGCGTGCTGTTGCGCAGCGCATACGGCTCGGCCGCATCGGGACAGGTACGGAAGTGGGTCGCATGGTCGCCGGCCGGGAACAGCCGCGACAGGTGTTCGAAGAACAGGGTGTCGTAGGCGATCACCGCGGTGACCGGTGCCTCGCGCACCTTCGCGACGTTGCCCACGTCGAGAGTCGGGATCAACCGGGCCTTGCCCTCCCGGGTGCGGATGAACAGGATGCGCGCAGGGTTGCAGTTCGCGCTGGTCGGGCCCCACTTCATCAGGTCGTGCAACTGGTGCAGCGTGGCATCGTCGACCTCTCGCCCCAGCCACATCTTGTGCGAGCGGGCACCGGTCAGCAGCCCCGCGACGGCGGCCTGCAGCGCCGCCGGGCTGAGCGCTGCGAAGCGCGCGCGAACCGCGAGCGCCTCGGCGACGGCCTGTTGCTTCTGTTCGTCGGTGTTCATGCGGTTGCTCATGAAGCAGCCGCCAGGGTACGGGCCTCGCGCGCCCTGATCTTCTCGTGCCTGCGCAGCAGCTTCTCGGCGCGCACGACGATCGGGATGTCGATCATCTTGCCGTCGATCTGGAACGAACCGCGGCCCTCGGCTGCGAACCTGGTGTTCATCTCGATCACCTTGCGCGCGAACGCAACCTCTTCGTCCGACGGGGAATACTCGGCATTGACGATCTTTACCTGACCGGGGTGGATGCAGCCGGCGCCGTCGAAGCCGAATCGGCGCGACTTGCGCACCATCGCGCCGAACTTGCCCCAGTCGCTGAAGTCGGCGACCGTCCCGATGAAGCCCAGCGGCATCACGCCGGCGGCCCGCGCCGCGATGATCATCCGCTGCTTGGGATGCAGCAGGACGTCCTCGTCGGGGAGCATGTCGCAGTTCAGGGCGAAGTCCTCGCCACCGATGTTCATCGCGACCACGCGCGCGCAGGCGCGCGGGATCTCGTCGATGCGCCGGAAGGCGTCCGGCGTCTCGATCATGGTGATAAACTTCGTGTGCCCGACCTTCATGCCGCGCTTCAGTTCGAGCTCGCTGACCAGCTCGTCGAGCAGGCGTACATGCGAAGCGCTGTCCGCCTTGGTGATGGCGAGGCCATCGACGTCAGGGCAGATCGAATGCTCGATGTCGCGCACCGCCAGCGACAGCGGCTGGTTGATGCGCACGACCACGTCCGAGCCGCCCCGGCGCACGCGCGCCGCGTTCTTCTCGACGAGCGTCCGCGCCGTGGCCTTCTCGCCGGGCGGCACGGAGTCCTCGAGGTCGAGCTGGATCACGTCGGCGGCGCGCGTGTGTGCCTTGTCGACGAATTTCTCGACGTTGACCGGCACGTAGAGCAGCGAACGCCAGACCGGCAATTCATCCTGGGTATGCATCGTGATCTCCTGTTGCGTTGACATTCAGCCGCTGCAGTCGGCTACCGGCAGCGCGCGGGGGGTGGGCCCCACCAGCACCCCGGTTGCGCGCAGGGCCGCGATCCGGGAGGGGTCAAAGCCGGCAGCCGCGAGTATCGCCTCATTGTGCTCGCCCAGCGCGGGCGCGGGCAGCCTGATCGCACCGGGTGTCGCCGAAAGACGGGGCACGACGCAGTGCATCGGCACCTGGCCCATGTCGGCATCCGGGTAATCGGCCAGCACCTCGCGCTCGACCACATACGGATCCTGCATGATCTGCGAGATGTCGTAGATCGGACCCACGGTGACTTCCTCGCGTTCGAAGAATGCCAGGTTCTCGTCGAGCGTCCGGCCGGCGATGAACGCGCCGATCACCGCGTCCAGTTCGGCCGAATGACGCAGGCGGTCGGCATTGGTGCGAAAGCGCGGGTCATCGACGAGGTCGGGGCGGCCGATCGAGCGCAGCACCCGCTCGGCCATCGCCTGCGTCGAGGCCGACAGGCACACCCATCGGTCGTCGCGGGTACGGAACGCGTTGCGCGGGGCGGCCGTCGTCGAGCGGCTGCCGGTGCGGCTGCGCAGGCGCCCGCTCGCACGGTAGCTGGCGGCCTGCGGCCCCATCACCGAGAACAGCGGGTCGAACAGGGACACGTCGATCGACTGCCCGGCCCCGCCGCTCACCTCGACCTCGCGCAGCGCGACCATCGTGGCGAACGCGCCGCAGAGCCCTGCAGTGCAGTCGGCCAGCTGCATGGGCGGCAGCACCGGTTCCCGGTCCTCGAAGCCGTTCAGCGCGGCGAAGCCCGACATGCCTTCGGCGAGGGTGCCGAAGCCGGGCTTGTGCCGGTACGGTCCGTCCTGGCCCCAGCCGGTGACCCGGACCAGGACGAGCTTCGGATTGCGTGCATGCAGCACGTCCGGCCCCAGCCCCATCTTCTCGAGCGTGCCGGGCCGGTAGTTCTCGATCAGTACCTGCGCGCGCTCGACCAGCGACAGCAGCACCTCGATCGCCTCCGGCCGGCGCAGGTTCAGGCAGAGGCTCTTCTTGTTGCGTGCGTAGACCTTCCAGTTCGTCGGCACGCCGTCCACCAGCCAGTCGCGCAGCGCATCGCCGTCGGGCGTCTCGACCTTGATCACCTCGGCACCGAAGTCGGCGAGCGCGAGGCTGACCATGTTGCCGGCCACCACCCGTGACAGGTCGAGCACGCGCACGCCATGCAACGGGCCGCGTGCATCGGTGGCGAATGCGCGCTGCTTCAGGGCGCGGGAAGCCGGAGCGGACGATGGCCCGGCGCTTGCCTTTGCCATTGCGTTCAGTCCGGACGAATGGCCGCGTCGCGGGCCACGGCGCGCCAGAACAGGATCTCCTCGCGCACGATGCGCGCGAACGCCTCGGGCGTGGTGCCAGCCGGCTCCGCCCCCTCGGCGGCCAGGCGCTCGCGCATCTCGGCCGTCTGCAGCACCTTGACGGTTTCTGCGTTCAGCCGGTCGATGATCGGTCTGGGCGTTCCGCCAGGCGCGAACAGGCCCCACCAGAGCACCGCCGCATAGCCAGGCACGCCCGACTCGGCGATCGTCGGTACGTCGGGCACGAACGGCGAGCGCGCCGGCGTCGACACGGCAAGCGCACGGACCCGCCCGGATTTCACCTGCGGCATCACGTTCGGGATGCCCGACAGCAGGAACTGTATCTGCCCGCCCATCAGGTCGGTGAGCGCCGGGCCGATGCCCTTGTAGGGTACGTGCACCGTCTTCACCTTCGCCATCCGGTTGAGCACCTCGGTGGCGAGGTGGTTGATGCCGCCGCTACCGGACGAACCGTAGTTGAGCGCCCCCGGTTTCGCGCGCGCGAGCGCGATCAGCTCGGCCATCGTCTTCGCCGGCGACTCCGCCGCCACCGTGATCATCAGCGCGCCCATGCCGAGCCGGGTGACCGGCGCGATGTCGCGGAACGGATCGAACGGGACCTTCGACTGGATCGCGACGTTGGTGGTAAACGAGGTCGAGTGGATCATCAGGTTGTAGCCGTCCGGCGGCGCCTTGGCGACGATGCCGGCACCAAGCAGCCCACCGGCGCCGGGACGGTTGTCGATCAGGACCGGCTGTCCCATCGCCTCGCTCAGGCGCTGGCCCACGATGCGGCCGAAGATGTCGTTGCTGCCGCCCGGGGTGAACGGAATGATGAACCGCAACGGACGATTCGGGTACGGCTGCGCGGACTGGGCCAGCGCCATGCCGGTCGATGCCGGGACGGACGACAGCAGCAACAGCAGCGGCAGCAACCGCTGCTCAATGCGCCGCGCACGGACCTGACCAGTAGTCATCGGGACTCCTTCGAAGGTATCGCCGCGCGCCGTACGTTGCGGCCGCGTGCCGGTCAGCATGCTATCGCGTCCGTGGTCACCGCGCGCGGGGCGACGGCGTTCGGCGCGCCGGTGGCTGCGATACCATCCGGGTCTCAACCATGGCGGGCAGGTGTACGGATGGCCTTCGAAGGATTTGCCCGGGCGCGGATCGCCACCTCCGATCCCGGTGTCGAGATCAACGTGCGCCACGGCGGCAGCGGCCCCGCCCTGCTCCTGCTTCACGGCAACCCGTTGTCGCATCACTCCTGGCATCGGCTGGCCGAACGCCTGGCGCAGCGTTTCACCGTGGTTGCGACCGACCTGCGCGGCTACGGCGACAGTTCAAAGCCGCGCGGGCTGCCGGATCATTCGAACTACACCTTCGGCCGCATGGCGCTCGATCAGGTCGAGGTGATGGCGGCACTCGGCTTCGAGCGATTCCAGGTCGCCGGCCACGACCGGGGCGCGCGGGTCGCCTTCCGGATGGCGCTCGACCACCCGGGCCGGGTGAGCCGTGTCGCCTTCATGGACATCCTGCCGACCCACCAT
>CAMDXD010000345.1 GCA_945877995.1 Bordetella parapertussis | reverse complement strand
GAAACAATCCTAAAGCCTTCCTCAAGCGCGTCGACGAGGCGCGCCTGGTCGCGGCTGCGGACGACCCGGTCTTCTTGTCCAACCTGAACCGTGCGTTGTCCGCCTACGACACCTACCATGACGAGCCGATGCGCAGCGACGGTTCAGAGTGGCTGCGCCAGACGGACAAGGTTGCCTATTTCTGCGCCGAGTACGGCTTCCACGAAAGCTTTCCGATCTACTCCGGCGGTCTGGGCATCCTTGCGGGCGACCACTGCAAGGCCGCGAGCGACGCGCGTCTGCCGTTCATCGCCGTGGGCCTGCTGTACCGGCAGGGCTATTTCTCCCAGACCATCGACGGTGAAGGCAACCAGCACGCGACCTACGGTGATTCCGATTTCGACGACCTGCCGATCCAGCGCGTCGCCGGGCCGGACGGCAGCGAGGTCATGGTGCAGGTCGAGATGCCCGGTCGCATCGTGCACCTGAACGTCTGGAGCGCACGTTGCGGCCATGTCACGCTGTACCTGCTCGACAGCGACGTCGAAGCCAATGCGCCGGCCGACCGCGAGATCTGCCGACGGCTGTACGGCGGCGATCGGACCACCCGCATCGAGCAGGAAATCGTGCTGGGCATCGGCGGGGTGCGCGCGTTGCGTGCACTGGGCATCGCGCCGACCGTCTGGCACATCAACGAAGGGCATGCCGCCTTCCAGGTGCTCGAGCGGATGCGCGAACTGACCACCGGGGGCTTGAGCTTCGACACTGCACTCGAGGCGGTAGCGGTGAACACGGTGTTCACCACCCACACGCCGGTACCCGCGGGACACGACCACTTCGCGGAATCGATGATCGCGTCCTATTTCGAACGCTTTGCGCCACAGCTCGGACTCGATCACGCGCAGTTGATGGCACTCGGCCACGGAATGGGCGACGGCGACTTCAACATGACGGCGCTGGCCATCCGTTCCTCGCGCTTCCAGAACGGCGTGTCGAAGATCCACGGTGGGGTGTCCGCCGAGATCTGCCGCCAGCTGTGGCCGCAGGTCGCGCCGGAAGAGAACCCGATCGATTACGTGACCAACGGCGTGCACGTACCGACCTTCCTTGCCGAACAGTGGATGGAGATCTTCGAGCGCTACCTCGGACCCGACTGGCTGGCGCGGCAGCGCGACCCCGAGTTCTGGAAGCGGATCGACGACATTCCGGACCACCTGTTCTGGAGCGTGCGCCAGACGTTGAAGTCGCGCATGCTGCACCTCGTGGGCCATGTCACGCGCGTGCAGCACCTGCGCAACAACGGCTCCGAGGCGCACCTCGACCGCCTGCTCAAGTTCGCGGATCCGGACAACCCGAACATCCTGACCATCGGCTTCGCGCGCCGCTTCGCCACCTACAAGCGCGCGACGATGATGTTCGAAGACCTGGACTTCCTGCGCGACCTGATTTCGGACGCGAAGCGCCCGGTGCTCTTCGTCTATGCCGGGAAGGCGCACCCGGCCGACGTGCCTGGACAGGCGCTGATCCGCAGGCTGCACGAGATCTCGCGAATGCCCGGTTTCGAAGGCCGCCTGCTGCTGCTCGAAGGCTATGACCTGCGCATCGCGCGGCGCATCGTGTCGGGCGTCGACGTATGGCTGAACAACCCGGTCTACCCGCTCGAGGCGAGCGGCACCTCCGGCATGAAGGCCGCGATGAACGGCGTGCTCAACCTGTCGGTTCTGGACGGCTGGTGGGGCGAGGGCTACGACGGCCACAACGGCTGGGGCATCAAGCCGGCTTCGCAGTACCTCGATGACGCGCGCCGCACGCGCGAAGAATGCCAGACGCTGTACGAGCTGCTGCAGGACCAGATCATCCCGATGTACTACGACCGCAGCCCGTCCGGCTTCTCGCCGCGTTGGGTACGCATGGCCAAGCGGTCTATCGCGACGCTGCTGCCGCGCTTCAATACCGGCCGCATGGTCGGCGAGTATGTTCAGAAGTTCTACCATCCAGCCAGCCTGCAGTGGCGCCGCTACAGCGAGGACAGCTTTGCCCGGGCGCAGGAGGTCGCGCAGTGGAAGGCGCGCGTGCGTGCCTCGTGGAGCGGCGTCACCGCGCGCCGGCTCGATGCGCCGCGCAAGTCGCTGCGCTTCGGCGAAGGCGTGCAGATCGACGTCGCAGTCAACCTGAACGGGCTGGCACCGGGCGATGTCATCGTCGAACTGACGCTGGCGCGGCAGACCCAGTACGAGAACCTGCGCCAGGCGCAGCGGCTGACGTTCGAGTCGACCGTGGAGCGCACCGTACAGGGCGAGCATCGCTTCGCACTCGCGCTGACCCCGGAACTATGCGGCAGGCTCGAGTACCGGATCCGCGTCTATCCGTGCCACGAACTGCTCACCCATCCGTTCGAACTCGGGATGACGATCTGGCTGTAGCCTGCCCGGACGCGGTCGCGAAAGCGATCGCCTGCCGGTACACCTCGACATAGGACGCAGCGCTCGCCTGCCAGCCGAAATCGCGCTGCATGCCGGCTGCCTGCAGCGCGCGCCAGCGCGGCCGGTCCTGCCAGGCTGCGAACGCGCGCGCCACGGTGGCCGTCAGCGCGGCCGATGTGTCGCCGGTGAACACGAAACCGGTCCCTTGCGGCGCCGTCTGCGAGGTGCCGTCGAGTACCGAATCGGCCAGGCCGCCGGTGGCACGCACCAGCGGCGGGGCACCATAGTGCTGGCTGTACATCTGGTTCAGCCCGCAGGGTTCGAAGCGCGAGGGCATCAGGAACGCGTCGCAGCCGCCTTCGATCAGGTGCGACAGCGGCTCATCGAATCCGTCGATGAAGCCGACCCGGCCGGGATGCCGGCGCACGCATTCGGTGGCCTCGTCGGTGAGCAGCCTGTCCCCGGACCCGAGCATCGCCAGTTGCAACCGGTGCCGTGCGGCCAGCCCGGGCCAGGCATCGAGGATCAGGTCGATGCCCTTCTGCTGCGTGAACCGGCTGACCACGCCGAACAGCATGGCATCGTCGTCGGGCTCGAGGCCGAAGCGCTGCTGCACGGCGCGGCGGTTGGGCGCGCGTGCCTCGAGCGTATCTTTCGTGAATCGTCCGGCCAGGAAAGGGTCGGTGGCTGGGTCCCAGGCGGTGGTATCGATGCCGTTGAGGATGCCGTGCAGCCGGCTGCTGCGTGCGGCGAGCAGTCCCTGGAAGCCGAAGCCGAGCGGCGCGTGCTGGATCTCGCGCGCATAGGTCGGGCTGACCGTGGTGATGCAGTCGGCGTAGTAGAGCCCGGCCTTGAGGAACGAAAGCCGGCCGTGGTATTCGAGGCCATGCATGCTGAAGCTTTCCGGTGGCAGGCCGAGCCGGGCGAGCAGCGCCGGCTCGAAGCTGCCGCTGAACGCCAGGTTGTGCACGGTGAATACCGTCGCCGTCTTCTTTGCCTTCGCCGCGGCACCGGCTGTCGCAGCCTGGCGATCGAACGACAGGCTGGCCAGTGCCAACCCGGTCTGCCAGTCGTTGCAGTGGAGCACATCGGGCCGCCATTCCAGCGGGGAGGCTGCACCGCACAGCAGCGCCGCCACTTTCGACAGCAGACCGAAGCGCAGCGGGTTGTCGGTCCAGTCGGCGCCCGCACCGTCGACGTAAGGGTTGCCAGCGCGTGCGTAGAGTTCCGGGCAGTCGACCACCAGGCAGCGCAGCGTGTCGTTGATCCGGCCCGACAGCACGGTCGCGCCAGGCAATCCGGCCGACGGGCCGATACGCCCGACCGTGCGAGGTTCGCGCATGCCCGAGAGGATGGCCGGATAGCCGGGCAGCAGCAGGCGCACATCTGCGCCGATGGCAGTCAGCGCGGCGGGCAGGCTCGCGCTGACATCGGCCAGGCCTCCGGTCTTCACCAGGGGGGCGACTTCAGAGGTCGCGAACAGGACCGAGGGCAGGGCTGCCGACACTGACGGGGAAGCGGTCTGCTCGAGGGACGGCTCGGCCAAGGGTGCGCGGATCGGTTGTACGGATACTGACGATTATAGGCGCGCATGTCGCGGCAGGCAGGCTTCGCGCGCCGGGCAGCTTGCACTGGCGCCAGCGTACCCGACCCGCTTCAGGCCATGGCTGCGATCGCCTCGCGCAGCGCGGCCGCCGCGCGCTCGACTTCCGAGGCGGCGTACTGATACCCGGCGCCGAGCGCTTCCGGGGATCCTTCGTTGGCAGTGCGCTCGAGGATCGCCAGCGCCTCCACCGAAGGGCGTGCATGGAAGTTCAGGATCAAGCCGCGCAGCGCATGCGCGGCAGCGACGATTTCCGGGGCGCAGCCCGCCTCGACCGCGGCGCGCAGCCGGTCCTGCATGCCGGGCAGGGACTCCAGGCACATCGAGCACAGATGCGCGAGCAGTTGCTGGTCGCCGCCGACGGTGTTGAGGAGGGCGTTCGTATCGATCGCTGCAAAGCCCACGGGCGGATGTCCGGCGCGGCCCGGCTGCGAAGCTTCGCTTCCGTGCTTCGCGAGCGTGACCTGGTCCAGAACGACCGCCAGTCGTTCGCGCCGCAGCGGCTTTGCAAGATATCCATCCATCCCGGCCGCGAGGCAGCGTTCCTCGTCGCCGATCATTGCGTGTGCCGTCAGCGCAACGATCGGGGTATGGCGTGGCGGCGTGCCGTCGGCTGCGGCGTCGCGCTCGAGTTCCAGGCAGCGGATGCGCGCAGTCGCCTCGAAACC
>CAMDXD010000344.1 GCA_945877995.1 Bordetella parapertussis | reverse complement strand
TCCGCCGCTGCTCGGTTCCGAACATACGGTAGACCAGTTTCTGTTCGAGTCGCGCCGTGGCTTCTGCGAACACTATGCCTCGGCGTTCACCTTCCTGATGCGCGCAGCGGGCGTGCCTGCGCGCGTGGTCACCGGCTACCAGGGCGGGGTGGTCAATCCGGTCGGCAACTACCTGGTCGTGCGTCAGGCCGAGGCGCACGCATGGAGCGAGGTATGGTTGGCGGGTCGCGGCTGGGTACGCATCGATCCGACGGCCGCCGTGTCGCCACTGCGGGTCGAGTCCGGCATCGCGGCGTCCATCGCCATCGACGATCCGCTCCCGATGCTGGTGCGCGGCTCGCTGCCGCTGCTGTCACGGGCAGGCTTCGCGATGGATGCGGTCGCCAATGCATGGAACCAGTGGGTGCTGTCGTACAACACGCAACGCCAGCAGCAGTTGCTGCGCAACCTGGGGATCGACGCAGCTGACTGGAAATCATTGTCGGTCATGCTGCTCGCAGGAGCCGCTGCGGCTACCCTGCTGGCTGCGCTGCTGGCGCTGCGCGGCATTTTTCCGGGCAGGCGCGACCCGTCGGTGGCCGCATGGGAACGGCTGTGCGGCAAGCTTGCCCGGGTCGGCCTCGAGCGTTTGCCCTGCGAAGGTCCGACCGCCTATGCCCGCCGCGTCGCTGGCGTGCGTCCCGATCTGGCGGAGCCGGTGCGGCATATCGCCGACGCCTACGTGCAGCTGCGCTACCAGCCGCTCGATCCGCACCGGCCCGCTGCTGCGCTGGCCGGCGACCTGCGGCGCCGGATACGGCAGCTAAAGACCTGAACGGGCCTGCCGTTAAGGGAACTCAGGTCTTCGTCCGGCAGCCTCCCACGCGATGAGCGACAACAGTGTTCCATCCCGCGCAGGCGCGTCCGGTCCGGCCGAAGACGCGGCGAATGCGCTCGCCAGTGCCCTGACGCCGCCACACACGCCCCTGGCCGACGAGGTCGATGGCCGGGTCCGCAGGCTGCGTGCTGCGGTTGGCGTATGGCTTGCACGGCTGCCCGGGGAGCGGCGGCACTGGATGATGGGCAGCATGATGGCAGGGGGAGTGCTGCTCGGCGGCCTGCTCAGCGGCGGGGTCGCCTGGAAAATGATCGGCAGCCGCGATGCCGAGGTGCTGGTCCGTACCGTTCGCCTCGACGCGCAATCGAGCCAGCTTTCACAACAGGCTGAATTGATCAAGGTCCTGACACGTGCGATCAACGAACGTCCGTTGCCCGACGAGCCAGCCAGGGACGCAGCCCCGGCGTCCCTGGCTGGCTCGACAACGCCGACTGCTGCGCCCGCCACACCCGCGCCCGCCGCACCCGCGCCCGCCGCACCTGCTCCCGCTGCACCCTCGCCCAGGTCGCTCCCGGCCAGACCGACGGCGGAACGGGCACCGGCAGGCGTCTCGCCAGGCTATGCTGGCAGCGGCATCTGCGACGTCCCCGGCGGCAGCGAAGGGCGAGCCCGGATGCGCAAATGCATCGAATGGTTCGCGGGCCGGGACAAGGGTGCGGCTCGTGCCACGCCCTGAAGGTACTGCAGCGAAGCTACGGGCTCAGCCGGGCAGGTCGGTCTCGACCTCGAAGCGCACATGCTCGAAGTTCAGGCCGCGTTCAAGCAATTGCAGGAACTTGACGTTCGTTCGTTTGCCCTCGATGACCAGCCGGAAGCGTGCGTTTTCGACGTACACGCCGAGTTCGACCAACACGGAGTTGTCTTCCAGCAGGGCGATCGCATCGTAGTACACCGACACCCCCGGATCGAGCGAACGCTCGAACACCGACACCTGCCGGCTGTCGAGCGCACCGATGCGTCCGCATCGGCCGAAGCCCGGGAATCGCTGAATCCCGACGGTCGCCTGCCCCTTCAGGTCGCGCGCCAGCCGGCGCACGACTCCCGCGGCCCAGTCGGTGTCGCCGGCGCGGCGCAGGCCGAGCAGCAGGCCGACCTGCAGCCACTGCACCGGCCCTTGTGCGGCCGCACCACAGCCGAACTCGGAAACATCGAAGAGCGTCCATTCCAGCGTGATCTGCCGGTTCTGCGTCTCGATCATCGTGCGTATGCGCGTGACCTCGTCGGCCGCGCTCTGCTCCGGATCAAGCGACTCGGCGACGAACCCGTAGCGGCTCCATTCCTCACGCTGCTGCTTGCTCAGGTCCTCCACCGACGCGGCTTCGGTCATCCGAAGGTAGGCAATGCTGGCCATCATCCGGCGAATCTCGCGGTACCCATGGACGACCTCGAGCCGTTCCTGCAGCGCGGTACGATCGTGGGCACGCTTGGGCGGCGTGCTGGACCAGTTCACTGCGAGCTTCCCGAGCAGGCTGATCACGCTCTGCATCCCCTGCACCCGGTCCAGGACGAGGTAGGCAGGCAGTGCGCGCAGACGGCGAACCTCACGCACCAGGCTGACCAGCTGCGGATAGACCTGGCCAGGTCCGAAGAAACGCTGCGACAGGGCCCGGGGGGAATCGGGGCTCCAGCGCTGCGGCGGACTGGTCATCGCGAGGTCGGCCACGTACGGGGTATCCCTGTCGGGCGCGTCTCGCGTTGCGAAGAAGCTCAACAACTCGCGCAACACGCGATCGAGGTATTCCATCTGCAAATGATCGAGGTTGCCGATCGGTGCGAGTTCGAACCAGACCGATACGAGGAATTCGCGATGCACGCTGGTGTCGACGCTCGCGCCAGGCAGGCGTACCAGCTTGCGCGCGACACCCAGTTGCTCGGCGAGTCGGTAGGTGCCGTACAGATCTGCCCACAGTGCAGCATCGACCGTCCGGTAACGCATCCTGAGCAGCTTCTTGCGCTCGGTTATCGCCGCCATCGCGCGCGCGGCGAACAGCGTCGCCGTGGCCGTGTCTTTCGCCATCGGCTGGTCGACGTCGAACAGATCGCGCAGGGCGCCCTGGCAGGCGCTGAACACACTGCCGTGGTAGGTCGTCAGCGCGAACCAGGTCTGCTCTGCGGTGTGATGGGTCGGCACGGCAGAAAGGTAATCGAGCATCACCTCGAAATTGAATTTCACCCCTTCCGCGTCGAGCGTACGGATGGCCGATAGCCGTTCGGCAGGTTGCAGGTCCGGCTGGTCGGTCTGCGACAGCCAATCCGCAAGGTCTTGCAGCGCCTTCGCTGGAGTGGCGCGTGGCAGTTCGTCTATGATTTCGCGTAGCGACTCGGCGCTCGCAAGCGGGTTGGACGACTTCCTGTGCCCGTCGCGTTTGCGTCGCAACCAATCTAGCATGACCATGCCCTCTCGCCAGTGTCGATCAAGAGGCCCCCTCTACGGACAGGTAGCGCAACGGATCCACAGGCCGACCCATGTGGCGAATTTCGAAATGCAGTTTCACCCGGTCGGCATCGGTACTGCCCATGTCCGCGATGCGCTGGCCGCGGCTGACCGCCTGACCTTCCTTCACCAGCAGTTCAGCAGCATGCGCGTACACGCTGACGTACTGGTCATTATGCTTGACGATCAGCATCCGACCGTAGCCACGGATACCCGACCCACTGTATACCACGCGGCCATCGGCGCTGGCGAGGATCGGTTGCCCTGCCTTGCCACCGATATCGATGCCACGGTTGGTATCGGAAAACCGCTCGATCAGGGTGCCCGACGCTGGCCATGCCCAGTTCATGGCTACCGGATCGACCGCAACCTCCGGGCGAGGCGGCAGGATCGGTTCCGGGCCGGTAGCCGCCGTCGGCTCGGTGCGTGCAACGACCGTCTCTCCCGGCCGGCGCCCGGCGGCGGTGGCCTCTGCCAGCGCCCGCTCCGAAAACGGCTGGCGCAGGGCGCGCGGCTCGGTGCGTACGCCCTCCGGATCAGCCAGCGGGACCGCCCTGGCGAGCCCACCTTGCGGGCGAACCTCGACGGGGCGGGCGACGGCAGCTGCCGTCGGCACGCCGGCACCAGCATCGCCCGGCGCGCGCAGCCGGAGCGACTGTCCGACCCGGATCAGGTTGATGTTCTCGATCCGGTTCCAGGTCGCGACGTCGCGATAATCGAGTCCGTACTCCAGCGCGATGCTCACCAGGGTGTCGCCCTTGCGGACCAGGTGCACTTCCGGCCTGGTGTCCCGCTCGACCACTCGCGCACTGCCCGGCGAAGCATCGATGCGCGCCGGCGCGGACGCCGAAGGCACGCGCTGGGCCGGCGCTTCCGCCGGTGGCTGTGGCCGCTTCGCCACCGGCGCGGGCACGGGCGCAGCGCAGCCGGCGACGGCCAGGGTTACCGACAGCACCACCAGCGCCGGATGGATCGACCGGCTCACGCCTTGCCCAGCAGCGCCGGCACGAAGCGGACCGGGTCGAATTCGGTCGGCCGGAAGCGGTTGCCGATGCGTTCGATCAGACACAGGCGCTGGGCAGTGCCAGCGCTGCCCTTGGGCAGCACGAGCCGACCGCCGGGGGCGAGCTGAGCCAGCAGTTCGTCGGGGATATGCGGAATCGCTGCCGAGATCACGATCGCGTCGAACGGGGCTGCCTCCGGCAGCCCGCCGAGGCCGTCTGCATGGCGCAACCGCACATTGCCCATCTTCAGCTCTCGCACGAGCAGATGGCGTGCCTTTGCCGCCAGCTCGGCGATGCGCTCGAGGGCGAACACTTCCTTCGCCAGATACGACAGGACGGCCGCCTGGTAGCCACTGCCGGCGC
>CAMDXD010000343.1 GCA_945877995.1 Bordetella parapertussis | reverse complement strand
CCGGCGAACGTCTTCTGAAGGTTGCGCTGGTGGCGCTGGATGTCGCGGATCCGCCGCGCGGCCCGGGCTGGATGCTCGAAACGGAATGCCAGCACAAGCGACAGCTCGCCGGGCACGCTCAGCAGGCTGTCGAGCGCGCCGGGCCAGGTGCTCGCGGGCCATGCCTTCACGGAGAGCGCGGCGACCTCGACCGTACCGACATGGTCGAACACCAGGCGGTCGGCCTGCACCGACAGTTCGTTGTCCGGAAGCCAGGCATCGAGCAGCGCATACTCGCCGCACTCGATGATCGGCTGTCCTTCGGAGGCGGGGCACGCCCGATCGTGCAGCGCGGCGAGCAGGCGCGGCCCGCGCAGGCGGTCGAGGCCCAGGTCGGCACCGGTTTCGACGAACCCGCGCAGCACTTCCTCGAAGCGCTCGCAGTCGCGCTGCTGGCTCGCCGCGTGGCTGGCGAATGCGTGGCGACGCGATAGCGTCCAGCGCCCCGGCAGCGGGCGGTCCGGCGTCCAGGTCAGCGCCAGCGTATGCCGGTTGACGTACTGCGGATCGCGGCTGAACGTCGCGCGCCACAGTCGGTCGAGGTAAGCGGAGAACGGATGCCCGAAGGTGGCAGCCGACGGTTGCGGCGCGCGCCGGCGATCGACGATCCACCAGAGCGACAGGCGCTCGTCGAAGTCGCGCATCGCCCGCTCGAGCAGCCGCGCCTGGCGGTCGACCGATTCCGGCAGGCTCCCTTCGACATCGATGCCGCCGACCTCGTACAGGGCGAGCAGCGAACCGTCCTTGTTGAGCACCAGCGCGGGCGTCAGCAGGATCATCCAGGGCAGGAGCTCGGCAAAGCCGCGCGAGTCGCTGCGGTGGCGGCGCAGGGTGCGGCGCAGGTTCAGCACAGCAGGTCGCGTCCGAAGCCTGCCGGACGTCGCCCCTGGCGCAGGCCGGCGCGCGGCCAGGGATCGTAGCGGTCGGACTGGCGCGCGTAGCCGATGTAGACCTGACGCAACCAGGGGTCGTGGCGGGTCATGCGCGCGATCGCGAGGTGGAAAGCAGCCGCCGCGAGCAGCCAGTACCAGAGCCCGCTACCCATCACCATGGCCAGTGCAAGCGTGGCATTGAAGATCGCCATTCGGTCCTCGACGCCGGCGATGGTCTTCCTCTCGAGCAGCGAGCGGTAGACCGGCGTGCTGCGCAGGACCGGCTGCGGCTGGGCGGGCGTCATCGAACGGCCCCTCACGCGCCGAAGCAGGCAGTGGATGCCCCTGCCCGGATGAGGCCCAGCCACTGGTCGGCGAGCAGTGCAAACGACACGCCGAACACCAGCCCGAGCAGGCTCTTGAATACGCCGCCGAGTTCGCCGAACGCGATCATCAGCCCGGTGATCACGATCGCGATCACCGCAACCGCCTTGGCCACCGGCCCAGAAAGGCTTCGAGCCACGACGCAGATCGGTCCTTCCCAGGGCGCGGCGACACCTTGCGCGAATGCCGGCAGCGCGACCAGCGCCAGCCCGGCGAGCACGCAGAAGGCCGCGATCGCGAGTACCCGGGCGCGGTCACGCGGCCGGTGCATGTCCGGGCAGCTCATCGCCGTCCTCCTTCCTGAACAGAACCGTGGTGAGGTAACGTCCCTGCGCGCTGTCGAAGCCGTCGATGCGCAGGATCTCGGTCACGCAACGTGTTCCGCGGCTGCGCGCCAGGAACACGACCAGGTCGAAGGCTTCGGCGATCTGGCGCTGCACGGCCTCGAACGGCCAGCGGACACCGGAGATCAGCACCAGCGTCTCTAGACGGCTCAGTACCCCGAGCGCGTCGTTCGCATGCAGCGTGGCCAGGGCGCCGCGATGCCCGGTGTTCGCCACCTGCATCAGGTCGAACGCCTCGGCGCCCCGCACCTCCCCGACCAGGATGCGGTCCGGCCGCATCCGCAACGCAAGCCTGACCAGTTCACGCGCGCCGATGCCATCCGCCTCGGACGTCTCGAACGCGACCCAGTTCGGTGCGGCGACATCCAGTTCGGGGGTGTCCTCGATGGTCACCAACCGCTCGTGTGGGGGGATCTCGGCGAGCAGCGCGTTCATGAACGTCGTCTTGCCCGAGTCGGTCGCACCGCCGATGATCAGGTTGGAGCGCCCGCGCACCGCACCGCGCAGCAGGTTTGCCGCCTCGGCGCTCAGGCAGCCGCTGCGCACCAGTTCGCCGAGGCTCAGCCGCCGTGGCAGGTGCTTGCGGATGCACAGCGCATGTCCGCGCAACGCGGTCGGTGCGAGGCAAGCGGCCACGCGCATGCCGTCGAAGCGCGCATCGATCATGCCGTCGCGGGTACCTGCGACGGCATCGCGGCGCGCCAGCCGCGCGAGGACCTTCACGACGGCCTGCACCTGCGCGTCGGTCACCGGGCAGGGCGCACGCTCGATGCGGCCTTCGCGCTGGACCCAGAGTTCCCCCGGTGCGTTGAGCATGATCTCGGTGACCGCGGGATCGTCGAACAGCGGCGACAGCGGCGCGAGCGTGCCGCGCAGCAGTGCGACCGCATTGGATGTGGTTGGCGTGTCCATCAGGACCCGGCTCCTCGGGCATGTCTCTATCGACGGGATGGACAGTGTCCACGTGCGGCTGCGCGCCTGCGCTCGCCGGAACCACGCCTTGCAGGGATAAACCGGAGGCCTCAGCCCCGCCACGCAGGCCGGTACGCAAAGCGGACGGCCACTGGCAGCGAAAGCAGCGTGCCAGCGGCCGGCACGGACGCGACCGGCACGGACAGCGGCAGCGCCAGCGCGAGCAGCAGCGTTCCGGTGATCGCGATCGCTGCGTGCAACGAAAGGGCATGCACGACCGGATTCGCGGCAGCAAAGGATGTCCGTCGAAGATCGCCGATCAGCCAACCCTGCAGCGCGGCGGCAAGCCACAGCGGCACCAGCAGCCACAGGCAGGCGACCAGCGTGGCGGCGCGCAGTGCGAGCAGTTCGGGCAGGGGCCCTGCCGGCACGACCGACGCGATCCGGAGGGCTCGGTCCGGCCCGACCCATCCGGCCAGTTGCGATTCCCAGCCCGCACACAGAGGGTGCAGAACCGCCGATGGCCAGAAGCCGGCCGTGGCGAAAGCCGCGCCACCGATCAGCGCCAGCCAGCCCGCGGCATGGCGCAGCGGGTTCATCGCGCGCATCCGCGCGGCTCGTCGCCTGCCGCGCGCGCCGGGAGCATCCCGACAACGGGTTCAGCCAGCCTCGGCAGTTCACCCTTGACCGTGCGGCCACCCGCGATACGGGCGACGAAATGAAGGTCGGGCAGCAGCCCGAGCCACTCGGGCGCGAACAACGGGACTTCCCGGAAGTCGCGCCGAACGCCGATCGACGACGCGGCACCTCCCTCTTCAAAAGGCGGGCGAATGCCGATCGAACGGCTCTGCGCGACCGATTCGATCGACACCGGCGCGAGGCTGCCTGCACAGAATCGCTGCGTGTCGAGGTCGGCCGTACGCAGGGCGATCACGTTGCCGGGATTGC
The DNA here is from genome assembly GCA_945877995.1 of Bordetella parapertussis. Classification (GTDB taxonomy): domain Bacteria; phylum Pseudomonadota; class Gammaproteobacteria; order Burkholderiales; family CAIKXV01; genus CAIKXV01. The sequence goes on along the minus strand of CAMDXD010000343.1, from coordinate 1,179 downwards.
CCAGCAGCATGCGCGCGGCGGCCGCGTTGCCCAGCCTGGCCTCGTAATCGTGCACGGTCTGCGCAGCAAGGCAGATCGAGAAGCCGGCACCGCGCGACTTGTTCAGCAACTGCACGAGCGGTGCGTTGACCACCTCCGCCGCCTCGTCTACGAACACCAGGACCGGAACCTGGGTGGCACCGGAGCGGTCGTTGAAAAATTCACCGGCGACCTGTGCGAGATCGGCCAGCACGATCGCGCCGATCGCACCCGCAACCACCGGATCGACCAACGCGTCGAGCCCGAGGTAGAGGCAGCGCCGCTGGTCGATCACCTTGCGCGCATCGAACACCGGACGGCGGTCCGCCCTGTCGGAAGCATCGGGCGAGAGCAGCGGCCCGAGCACACCGGAGGTGAGGGCCGTCATCAGCGGCAGCACATTCTGGATCATCTTCGACAGGTGGACGGGATCGTGCATCACGAGTGACAACAGGCCGTCCACCACCGCTTCGCGCTCACCGGGAAAGCTGCCGACGCGCTCGCGGTAGCGCGCCACGGCCGCGGCCAGCCGCGGTTCCAGCACCACGCTCGGGCGTCCGCGGGCCGTACGAGTACCTGCGCCACCCGCCCGTGCGCTGGCGGCTTCGACTGTGACGACAGCTGCCGGCCGGGCGCGGTTGCGCGCCTCCCACGCGCAGAGTACCTGTGCAAGCAGCGGTCGTGCGTCGTCCTCCAGGCACCGGCGAAGGGACACCAGGGTCGGGCGCACGCCCGCGTAGACCATCGCCTCCACCAGCCGGTTGATTGCACGCCAGGCGAAATGGACGAATGCATCGCCCTGTCCGTCAGAGGGCAGCAGCGACGTGATGCGCGTTGCGATCGAACTGGCGCGCGTGAAGTTGCGCAGCGGATCGAAGCGCACCGACTGTTCCGGGAAGGCCGGGTGCAGCGTGACCAGTGCGTCCGCACGGCCGGTGGCGGCGCAGGCCCTCGCCAGCAGCGACTGCAGGCCCTGGTCACCCTTGGGATCGATGATCAGCACGACCGCATCGCGGTGGCGCGCGAGGAAGCTGGTGACCAGCAACTCGGCCAGGCGCGTCTTGCCGGCGCCGGTCTGGCCGAACACGAGCGTGTGCGAGGACAGTGCAGCCGCCGGCACGAACAGCGCGCCGGGCCGTGGCTCAACCGAATCGATCAGCC
>CAMDXD010000342.1 GCA_945877995.1 Bordetella parapertussis | reverse complement strand
CGAGGCAGGAGTACGGGTACTGCTGCATGTACTCGCGCACCCCGCGCAGGTCGCCGCCGAGGGTGCGCGCCAGCGACACCTCGATCGCGCCGCGCCCGGGCAACGCGTCAGCCGGACGCTGCACCGGCACCACGATCGCTTCGCCCGGCGCCGCGAGTTGCACCAGGGTCGCCTGCAACGTGCGCACCGGCACCGCCGGCACGATCCGCTGCGCGACGCGCAGCCGGTCGGCGCTGGCCGCACCGCGCTCGCCTGCGGCGATTTCCCAGGCAAGCAGATCGACGCCGGCCGGCACCTGGAAGGCCCAGCGTGCCGGCTTCGCCTCCCCCGGTGCGAGCGACAGGGCCTGCGCGGCGAGCGCCATCGGCGCCGCAACTGGCGGGCGCGCGCCCGCACCCTGCGGGCCGCCACCCGCAGCGGGGTTGACGGTGGCCGAAACCATGACCTCGATCGCGCGCTCCGACGCATTGCGCACCACCACCTCGGCGTCGAACCGGTCACCCTCGCGTGCGAGGGCCGGCAGCGAGGACAGCAGCATCAGGTCCTGCGTCGTGCGCAGGCTGGCTGATCCGGTTCCGAACAGGCCGGCGCCCATCGCGTCGCCGGCCGAGGCGATGGCCACGATCCGGAACGCACTGAGCGAATCGTTCAGCGGCACCTCGACGACCGCTTCCCCATTCGCGTCGAGCGCGACCCGTCCGCGCCATGCGAGCAGCGTGTCGAACAGTTCGCGCGCGGACTGCCGCCCTCCGCCACCGCCGGACAGCACCGCCTTCTTGCCGAAGTGGCGGCGGCCGACGACATGCATCTGGGCTGTGGCAGTCTGCACCTCGATGCCACGCCGGCCCATCATGGCCTGCAGCAGCGCCCATGTATCGTTCGGCGCCAGTTCGAGCAATGCTTCATCGACCGCGGCCAGTGCGATCTCGCTGCCCACCGGCGGGATCGAACCGTCGGCGCGCGTCACCCGGATGTTCACCCGCGCACGCTCGCGCACGCGGTAGACCTCGCGCTCCGGCCGGACCTGTACCTTCAGTTCGTGCGCGCGCCAGCCGACCGAGATCTCGCCGATGCCCATCCGGAACGCCGGCTTGCCGAGGTCCACGGTCGCGGTCGGCTGTACCTCGCCGACCCGGCCACGCACGGCGAGCACCGACACGAACATGTTCGGTGCGTGCCGTTCCAGCACCGGCACCTCGATCACCGGCGAATCACCGGCCAGCCGGCGCACGACGGCATCGACCACGCCCTCGCGTTCATGGGTAACCAGCACGGTGGCGGAGCGGAAAGGCATGCGTACCTGGAAGCGCGCAGTCTGCCCCGGCTCATAGCGCGGCGCTTCGGGCAGCACGTCCATGCGATCACTGTCCTGCTGGCCGAACCACCAGGGCTCACCGCCGGCGATCCAGACCTCGCGATGGCCGATGCTCGGCCGGCCGGCTGCGTCCACCGCGCGTGCACGCAGGATCAGGTTGCCGCTGGCCGGTGGCTTGCCTTCGCACGACAGGCGTCCGGCAGCATCGGTGCGCGCGCTGCAGAGCGTGCCCAGGCGCGACGTGTCGGTATAGCTCTCGAAGGCGTAGAACCCCCCGAGCAGCCGGCGCCGGTGCGAGAAGGTCTCGCGCCGGAACACATCCACCGTCACCGGCACCCCGGCCATCGGCTTTCCGGACGGATCGACCACGACCGCCTCCATCTTCACGCGGTCGCGCGTACGCACCCAGTCATCGGCGCGCACACCGACGATCACGGCCGAGGGAAGCCAGGCTGCGCGTGCACTCGCGGTGAGTGTCTCGCCGTTGGCATCGCGGTACTCGAGCTCGAACAGCAGGTCCTGCGGGATGGTGGCCGCAGGCAGTCCCGCCACGCGCAGCCGGGCCCCGCCGGCGGCATCGAGCGTTGCCTGCTGCAGGCCGACCACCTTCATCGCGTCGTCGTCGGCACGCGCGCGGCGGCTGTCCGGCTCGACAGCGCCGGCATCCTGTTCGTCGAGGAGGTCGGCCTCGGACCGGCTGCCGATCACGCCCTCCACCACGTCACCGTTGGCGAACACGAACCCTTCGTAGCCCGGAAAGCGCAGCGCGCGCGGCAGCGCCGCGCTGCGCAGGCGCACGGTGGCCCCGGCGGCAGGCCCGCCCGCAAGGTAGGCGAGCTGCACGTCGATCGACGCTTCCGAGGCGGCGACCAGCGGCATCGAGGGCGGACGCACGGCAGCGCGCATGGTCGGCAGACGGAACTGCTCGACCCTGAACTCGCCGAGTTCGCGGGTGCGCTCACGGCTGCCACCGCCCTCGCCCGGCAGTCGCTCACGGGCGACGATCCGGTAGGCACCCAGCCGCGCATCCTTCGGCACCTCCCAGGTGCCGAGCGCGCTTGCGCCGCGCGGCTCCCACTGCACCGGCACCTCGTACTTCTGTTCGCTGCCCAGGTGCTCGATCACCACCGTCGGCGCGAGCAGCGCGGATGGCGGCAACGCGAAGCCGGTGCGCCGGCGCTCGCGCGCGAACAGCTTCAGGTGCAACGTCTCTCCGGCCCGCAACAGCGACCGGTCGAGCACGGCCCGCATCGAGTAAGGCCCGTCGTAGTCGCCGGTCGGGAGGTTGAACCGCCACGGCGCGATGCCGTCGTCCCAGCCGGACATGGTGAACGTGAAATCCTCGCCGCGCGAGGCCATCACCATCAGGCGCCGGTCGTAGCGGCTTTCGCAGCCCGGCAGCCGGTCGTCCGCGGGCAATGCCACCTCCACCCGCACCAGTCCGTCGCGATCGCTCATGCCTTCGTGATAGGTGCGGCCGTCGCAGTCGAGCACCCGGACACGCGCCCCCTCCACCGGTTCGCCGCGGTCGAGCGAGGTCACCCAGACCAGCGACCCCTCGCGCCCCCGCTTGAAGTGGGCGACCAGGTTGGTCACCAGTGCCGTGGCCGGCACGTAGTACGGATCGCGCGACGGCGCCGGCGGGGCGAAGGACGGGCGCGGCAGTCCCTTGGCCGCGGCGCGGTCGATCGCCTCGCGCTGCCGCTGCGCCTCCGGCGTGTCGTGCAGTGCCGCTCCGAGCCGGCGGCTGGCGAACTCGACCACATAGAAGCCCGGCCGCTGCAGCGGGATGCCGATCACCTCGAATTCGCGCGGACCGGTGGTGCGCGGCAGCGACAGGTCGCGCGCGGCTTCCACGTCGCGCAGGATCGACTGTTTGCCCGGTCCCGCGCCACTGCCAGCGCCAGGGTCGTCGCGCATGTAGCCACGCTCGCTGGCCCGCTGCATCCACATGACCAGTTCCCGCGGCGTCGGCGCCTCCACGCGCAGCAGGCGGCCTTGCGTACCCTCGGCACCACTGCCGGCGTCGAGGTTACGGACCGTCACCGGCAGCAGCGCACCCGCGTTCGCCTCGACCAGGCCGAAGCGCGCCGCGAAGCGGATCAACGGCGGATCCTCGTCGGTGCGCACCGTGAGCGGGAAGCTGTCCGCGTTGGCCAGCGGGCGCCCGGCGTCATCGCGCAGCCGCGGCGGCAGTTCCAGCGTGAACGACGCGTTTTCGGGAAAGGGACCGCGGAACTCCACCCAGTCGACCGCAGGATCGCGCCAGGATGCACGCCACCAGCCGGTCAACGCCGACCACCACCCGTGCAAGCGGCCGACGAAGCCATCCGGCGCGGCGGCGGCAACGTCCCTGCCTGCGTCCGACCGATCCTCGCCTTCCAGGACCGGTGCGTAGCGCCGACCGTCGGGCCCGCGCAGCATCACCGCCTTCGCCATGGACGCCGGAATCGGGGCGGTGAACAGCACCCGCATCGGCAGCACAGGGATGCACTGCGCGGCCTGATTCGCACGGGTACAGCTGAACCGTGCGCGGAACGCCGGGCGGGTATGGAACGCGAGTACCTGATCGTCGGTCGTGGCGATGCCCTCCGGCGTCGCGATGCCCCTGCCCCAGACCAGGCGCACGTCGCGGTCGCCGGGCAACTCGCGGCTGCAGCGGACCAGCAGCCTGCGCGACCTGGCCTCGGCGCCGGAGCTCGCCTGCAGGAACGCCTCGAACCCGTCGCTGTCGACCTCCCCGGCCGGCGCAAGTTCGCTGCGCGCCAGGATGGCAGCGCGCAGGCGGCCGGTGACGACACGCACCGGGATGCGCTCGTTGATGCCATCGGCGACGCAGTAGGCATTGGCCTGCACGCTGGCGGTGGTCGCATGCGCGTCGAGCGCGAGGACGAACACCTGGTCTTCGCCGATGCTGTCGTCGCCGGCCCTCGGTGCCACCGCGACGATCGCCGGCCCCCCGGTCGAAAACCCGGCGGAGCGCGCCGGCTCGACAGGCACCCCGGCGACCGAGCGCTGTGCGTCGCGCAGCGTGAACTGGCACTGCAGGCCGCCGGGCAGCGTGCGGGCGAAGTCGTAGGCCCAGGTGCGGTCATCGATCCAGCGGCCGCGCCCCGGCACCGGGCAGGACACCTCCATCGGGTCGGCCAGCCGCGGGTCGCCGAACCGGACCATCGGCTCGGAAAAGCGCGCGGTGAACTGGCGCACGTGCTTGACCGTACCCGACGGCGCGGTCTCGACCGACACCGGCGCGGCGCCGGCGGCTGCCGACGCCAGCACGGCCAACCACAGTAGCCTTGCCCGCGCGAGGAATGTCATCCAGAAACCATCCTTGGAACCGCCAGTCGATCGGATTCGGGAGTGTAT
>CAMDXD010000341.1 GCA_945877995.1 Bordetella parapertussis | reverse complement strand
CGACTGGCTGGCGCCCTCACGATCGTAGTGTAGCAACTCCACCAGCCGTGCCGCGAAATCTGTCCGGGGGATCTCGCGGGCGCCGAAGCTGGCCAGGTGGTCGGTGCGCATCTGGCAATCGATCAGCCCGAAGCCCCATTGATCGAGCTGGCGCACCAGGTGCACGAACGCGATCTTCGATGCATCCGGCACCCGCGTGAACATGGATTCACCGAAGAATGCGCGGCCGAGCGCGATCCCGTAGAGCCCGCCGGCGAGGCGCCCGTCGATCCAGGTCTCCACCGAATGCGCATGGCCTCGCTCATGGAGCGTGCAGTAGGCGTCGATCATCGCGGGGGTGATCCACGTGCCGTGCTGTCCGTCGCGAGGGCCGCTGCAGGCTTCGATGACTTCGCGAAATGCGGTGTCGACGCGCACCTCATGGCCAGGCTGGTGCAACCGCTTGCGCAGCGATCGGCGGACATGCAGTTCCGGTGGCAGCAGGACCATGCGCGGGTCCGGGCTCCACCAGAGGATCGGATCTCCGGGACTGAACCATGGAAAGATACCCCGCGAATACGCATCGAGCAGGCGTTCCGGCGACAGGTCCGCACCGGCAGCGAGCAGGCCAGGCGGCTGGGCCAGTGCGGCCTCGAGCGGCGGGAACGGATGGTGGGGTTTCAGCCACTTGACCATCCGGCGATTCTACGCGGTGCTGCCGGAGTGTATTCCGGTTGATTCAGATCAACCCGGGCCGGCGGCGGCGGTCCCGGGATGGCGTCGAGATTGCCCTGAACCTCATCATTCTCGGGAAAGAAAGGACCCATGCCCGGTTCATCCCGCCATGCCGAAGAGGAGAAACGTGATGCAAAAGAACGTCGGTTCCACCGACAGGGCGCTGCGCGCCGGGGCCGGACTCGGGCTGCTGTCCCTGGTGTTCCTGCTGGAAGGCAGCATGCGCTGGCTTGGTTTCATCGGCCTCGTGCCGCTGGCTACCGCACAGTTAGGATATTGTCCCGCCTATTCCTTCCTGGGTATCAACGCCTGCCCGACGAAGACCATGCTGTGAACGGCCTTGGCCTGCGCTGGCCAGAGCGCCGTAGAGACTGAGCGGAGGACGTGATGGACGCACGCATTGATGTCGAGCCACGGGTCGAGCCACGGGTCGAGTCGCTGTTCGACCCCGCTACCTGCACGTTTACGCATGTCGTGCATTCGGGCGTGGGCAGCGCGTGCGCGATCATCGACCCGGTACTCGATTTCGATCCCAGGTCGGGCGGTATCTCGCACGGCTCCGCGCAACGCGTGGTCGAGACGGTCCAGCGCCTCGCGCTGCGCGTCGAATGGATCCTCGAAACGCATGCCCATGCCGACCACCTGAGCGGTGCGTGCTGGCTGCGTGACCGGCTGGGCGGCCGTATCGCGATCGGCGCTTCGATCAGCTCGGTGCAGTCGGTGTTCTCGAAGCTGTTCAACCTCGGCCCAGGATTCGCCACCGACGGCTCGCAGTTCGACCATCGGTTCGTGGCTGGGGAAACATTCGCCATCGGCAGCCTGCAGGCGGTCGCGATGTATGTTCCGGGCCACACGCCCGCGGATTGTGCATACCGGATGGGAGATGCCGTGTTCGTCGGCGATACGCTGTTTCCCCCGGATGTCGGTACCGCGCGCTGCGACTTCCCCGGCGGGGATGCGGCTACGCTCTACGCATCGATCCGTTCGCTGCTCGAACTGCCGCCGCAGACGCGGCTCTTCATGTGCCACGACTACCCGCCGGGCGGGCGGGAGCCGTGTCCGGTGACGACGGTCCAGGCGCAACGGGCCGGCAACATCCATGTCCGGGACGGCATCGGCGCCGCCGAGTTCGTCGAGATGCGTGAACGACGCGACGCGACGCTCGCCAAGCCAACGCTCATCCTGCCGTCGATCCAGGTGAATATCCGTGCGGGCGAACTGCCGCCGCCGGAGAATAATGGCGTGCGTTACCTGAAGCTGCCGATCGACGCGCTCTGAACGCATTGCAGCCCGCGCGCGTCGGCCGCACGCGCGCTGCATCCCGGCACCCGCGATGTCAGGGCTGCGCGGTTTCCGGCGATACGGCGGGGCGGTCGTGCAGCGCCCGCCACGCTGCCACCGGCCCAGGGCTGCCTGCAGCGGCGAGGCGTCGCAGGATGACCCGCAAGTGCGCACGCGCGCGGCGGCCCGACGGGCGCAGGAAGGATTGCGGTGCCTGCCCAGCGGCGATCGCCGCCTCGACCTGGCTGCGCAGCGCCCGTTCGTCGGCCAGCCCGAACCGTTGGAACAGTCGGCCAGACGCTTCGTCGGCCGCGCGCGAGTAGGGCGCGCGCCGTCCGAGACCGTCGCGCCATGCGCCCGGCGGGTGGAGCGTGAGTACCGGTTGCCAGCCGCCAGGGATCGGCGTGTTCGCTGAATGGGTACGGCCGCTCGCCAGCAGTGCCGGCAGCAGATGGGTGTGCGGTCCTTCGGGCGATCGCCCGTCGGGCATCGGTATCGGCGCCGTGACTTCGATGCGGCCTGCAGGCGACAGCAGTACCCGGTGCGGCTGTGCCTGCAGGAATATCGCCATCAGCGCGTGCAGGGTGTCGCCGCTGGCCGCTTGCCCGGCTGCCGAGTGCAGCACCTCGATCGCGTGCGGATCGGCGGTGCGCACGCAGAAGCGGACCTCGCCCAGGCCGATGCCGAGATCGTAGAGCGCCATTGCCCGGTCGGCCGCGTGCAGGGCCTGGTGGTCCGTCCCCAGCGGTGTCACCACGCCGCCAGACAGCGGCTCGATGGCTGGCATGCACAGTGCCAGTTCGCTGCTCCAGGTGTCGGGGTCGCTGCCCGGGATGTCGTAGGCCATGACCCGTGCGGCCCCGCGCGGGGCGATCCGGATCGCCCCGCGCGCGGTGGCCATCGACATGGTTCCCGCATCGTCTACGCGCAGGGCAGGCTCGCCGTCATCGCGGTGGAATTCGCCGATCGCGCCGAAGGTGCCGATGCTCCAGCCATTGCGCGGGTCATCGAGCGCGGGGTGGAGCAGTGCGAGCAGGGCGGTCGGTTCGAGCAGCCGGGAGTCGTTGTCGGGCATGGCATCAGTTTCCATGGGATCAGCGCTTCAGAACGACATCGCTCATCGAACTCTCCTCGGGGGCGGGTGGCAGGTAAAGCGTTCAGGGAAACAGCTCGCCCATCCGGCGGGCGAACGCATACAGGTCCCGGTTGCGTTCGCGGATGGCGGCAAGCATCGGCCGTGCCTCGGCGAGCACGCCAGCAGCGTCGAACGCGGTGATGCGCCCGGCCTCGACCAGCACCCGGCCGTCGACCACTACCGTGTGCACCGAAGCACCCGTTTCGCCGAAGACCATCTGCCGGACCGGATCATTGACCGGCGTCCATTCCGGGCGATCGAGGTCGTAGAGCACGATGTCGGCGCGGCAGCCAGCCTCGATGCGGCCGAGGTCGGGCAGGCCGGCTGCCGCCGCGCCGCCGGCGGTTGCCATCGCCAGCGCCTGCCGGGCAGTGACCCACCGGCGGCGGTCCGGCTCCGCCACGCGTCCGAGGCAGGCGGCGAGCCGCATCGCCTCGTGCAGTTGCTGGTTGTCGTTGGTCACGTTGCCGTCACTGCCCAGGGCGACGGTGACGCCCGCGGCGACCATGCGTCCGATCGGTGCGATGCCGGTGCCGAGCTTCAGGTTGCTTTCGGGGTTGTGCACGACCACCACGCCGTGGCGTGCCAGGCGCTCGATATCCGGGTCGTCGATCCAGATCGTGTGCGCGCAGGACAGCTTCGGCGAGAGCATCCCGAGCCGTTCGAGGTGCTCGACCATCGTGCAGCCATGGCGTTCCTGGGCGAGGCGCGTCTGCACCTTCGATTCGAGCAGGTGCGTATGGATGCCGACGCCGAAGCGCGCTGCGATGTCGCGGCTCATCTCGAGCAGGGCATCGGTGCAGCGGACCGGATTGGTCGGTGCCGGGAACACGGAGAGGCGCCGTTCCGGTGCGTGGTAGCGGCTGATCGCGTCCTCGGTCAGTTCGCGTGTCTCGGCCAGCGGCTTCGGTGGCAGCGGCGCGACCCGTTCCAGCTCCGCGGCAAGCCCGGCTGGCAGCTGCATGTCGCGCGGCAAGATGTCGCCGAAGGTGTCATCGAAGATGCGCACTGCGAGCACCATCCGCATGCCGCTGTCGGTATAGGCCCGCACCGCGGCCGCGATGTCCTCCGGACCGAAGTTCTGCGCCGGGAAATGGTCGATCGCGGTGGTCACCCCCGAAAGCAGCATCTGCGCTGCGTTCAGCATCGCGCTGATGTAGACCTCGTGTGGCGTGCGTCCGCTGGTGTCCGCCTGGTTGAGCCACATGAAGGCCGGGTGGCTCTCGGTGTCCATCGTACCGGCGAGCAACGCTCCGGGGGAATGCGTGTGGGCGTTGACCAGGCCGGGCGCCGCGAGCAGGCCGCGTCCGTCGATCACGCGGTCGGCTGCTTGCGCCCCGCCATCGACCGGGTCGCCATGCGCATGCACCGAGACGATGCGCCCGTCCACGATGTGGATGTCGCCCCGTTCGATGAACCGTTCGTGCCGGTCGAGGGGAAGGATCGCGACGTCTCGAATCAGCAGTGAACTCAAGATAGACTCCGGGAGGCATGGCGGCGCCATGGGTCGTGATCTGTGATCACAGGCGGCCGCACTTACCGGGCAGCGCCCGG
>CAMDXD010000340.1 GCA_945877995.1 Bordetella parapertussis | reverse complement strand
CGGCTTGCGGATCACAGGCATCGGCAGGCGCTCCACGCTCGAGCAGGCCCACCTGCAGGCGTGGCGTCCCGATTGGTCATCCGAAATGTCACGCCGCCCGGTCCTGCATCGCTCGCCGCATCGCTCGTCTTCCCGTTACCGCCATCCCGACCGCGTTCAGCTGCGCAGCCAATCTTTGAGCATCGGCAACTGATCGAAAAAGGTCAAGTCCATCTGCAGCGGCGTCACCGATACGCCGCCGTGCTCGACCACATGGAAATCGGTGCCTTCACCCGCATCCTGGGCGCCGCCGGCCGCGCCTACCCAGTACACCGTCTCGCCGCGCGGGTTCAGGGTCGGGACCGCAGGCTGGGCCTTGTGCCGCTTGCCCAGCCGGGTGACCTGCAGCCCGGCCAGCGCTTCATATGGCCTGTCTGGCACGTTCACGTTGAGCAGCATCGGCGCTGATGGCGGACGGCGCATCACCCGCTCGACCAGTTCGGCGGCCACGCGGGCGGCCGTCGCGAAATGCCCCTGGGAGCGACTGACCATCGACACCGCGATCGACGGCAATCCGAGCAGGAACCCTTCGGTCGCGGCTGCGACCGTACCGGAGTAGATGGTGTCGTCACCCATATTGGCGCCATCGTTCACGCCGGACACGACGATGTCCGGCAGGTGTTCGAGCAGCCCGGTCACGGCCAGGTGTACGCAGTCGGTCGGTGTGCCGTCCACGTACAGGAAGCCGGTGTGCGACCGGCGCACGCGCAGTGGCCGGTCGAGGGTCAGTGAGTTGCTGGCACCACTACGGTCGCGTTCGGGCGCGACCACGGTGACATCACCGACCGCGCGCATTGCATCGGCAAGCGCGGCAAGCCCGGGGGCGAAGTAGCCGTCGTCGTTACTCAGGAGAATGCGCATGACGCCCCAGGATTGATATTTGATTATAACCGGCAGCGCTGCAAAGCTGCGCAGGCGCGGGCGCCGCGGAAGGCTACGAAGGCAGGGCCTCGCGCACTGATGCTACGATGAAAGGGTGCGATGCGGCGTTTCCATCGCCGCAGCACCATCCCGGCCATGCCGCCACCAGGGCGCACCGCACGGCGTCCCGTCCCCGCCCTCTTTCCGAAAGTCACTTCATGTCGATCGGCTTCTGCATCCATCCCCGCCCGCCCCGCCCGCCCCGTGCGCTGGTCTCGAAGTTCAAGGGCGTCGTCTGCGCACACCTGTCGGACAACATGTCGAGGCTCGCCGGCAGCGACGCGGCACTGCGCCCCTGGCACCGGAAGGGCCAGCTCCTCGGGGTCGCACTCACCGTGCGCGTGCCGGCGGGAGACAACCTGATGGTGCACAAGGCGATCGACATTGCGCAGCCGGGCGACGTGATCGTCGTAGACGCCGGGGGAGCCACCGCGCAGGCAATCATCGGAGAGATCATGTCGTCGATGGCGGCCGCGCGCGGTGCCGTCGGCATCGTGATCGACGGCGCGATCCGCGACGCAGGCGCGCTGGCCGCCAGTAGCTTCCCGGTCTACGCCCGCGCGGCGACGCATCGCGGCCCGTACAAGAACGGCCCGGGCGAAATCCATGTCCCGGTATCGATCGGCGGCATGATCGTGTACCCGAACGACATCATCGTCGGAGACGAAGACGGACTGGTCGCGGTACGGCCTGAAGAAGCGCTGGCGCTTCTCGCAGCGGCACGTGCCTGGTGCGACAAGGAAGACAGGATGCTGAAGGCGATCCGTGCGCGCAAGCCGCTCGACCGCACGTGGGTCGACGAGACCCTGCGCAACCGGGGCTGCAGCGGCGTCGACTGATCCCTGCCCGGAGCGTACCGACCCTGCCCTCGTGGGGTGGCAGAGGTACCAGCGCCGACCTGTGCCTCGAGACCCTAGGGAGCGAGCCTGTCGATCAGCCAGCCCGATGAACCGTCCGGAGCCTTGACACCGTCGCGCCGGTACCGGATGCGATCGTGCAACCGGCTGGGCCTTCCCTGCCAGAACTCGAACGCTTCCGGCACGAGCCGATAGCCGCCCCAGTGCTCGGGACGGCCTGGTCGGTCGCCGTGCCTGCCGGCCACCTCGGTGTAGCGCTGCTCGAGGACGCTCCGGTCGGCGATGACCTCGCTCTGTGGCGAAGCCCACGCACCGATCCGGCTTCCCAGCGGACGCTGCGCGAAATACGCATCGGATTCGGATTCCGACAAGCGGTCTATCCGCCCTTCGATACGCACCTGCCGCTCGAGTTCGACCCAGTGGAACAGCAGCGCGGCGCGGGGATTGACGGCCAGATCCTGCCCCTTTCGGCTCAGGTAGTTCGTGAACAGACTGAAGCCGGAGGCATCCGCCCCCTTGAGCAGGACCACCCGTGCCGACGGCTGTCCGGACTGGTCGACGGTGGCGAGCGTCATCGCTGTCGGCTCCGGCACCCCGGCATCGACGGCCTGCCTGATCCAGAGGTCGAACTGCCTGAACGGATCGGCGTCGACGTCGGAGGCGTCCAGGCTGGCCTTCGTGTAATCCTTGCGCAGGTTGGCTAAGTCCATGTTCGCGACGATACCGCAACACCGCATGCACCGCGAGCAGACCCGGTTTGCACCGGGCGCGGCTCCGGCCCGGCTCTGGCCCGTGAGCGTTCAGGCCGTCGCGGAGGCGCCCTGGGCCAGAGCCTTGCGCAGTTCACCGGTGACCCGGTTGCCCTCCGCGAGGATGAACGCGATGTCACTGTTCGTGGTGACGAAGCGCATGCCCTTGCGGATGAATTCGACCTGGCGCGCGAGGTTGCGATCGCCGCCCACCCCCGCCACCTTGCCATGTGCGCTCGCCGCGGCCACGACACGCTCGAGCGCCTCGACATGCCGAGGACAGCCGAACTGCCCGGGCAGGCCCAGCGCCGCAAGCAGATCGTTGGAGCCGACATGCACCACGTCGACGCCGTCCACCGCTGCTATGGCCTCCACGTTCTCGAGCCCCTCCCGGGTTTCGATCATGCACACCGTCAGGACGGCCCGGTCGAGGACCGGTATCGCGTCCGCAGTGGAGACCGGACGGTAGCTGAACATCGGGTAGCCACCGCCGACCGAACGACGGCCGACAGGCGGGAACCGGCAACGATCGACCGCGCGCCGGGCCTCGGCCGCCGTGTTCACGTCGGGAAAGACGATGCCGGTCACGCCATTGTCGAGAAGCACCGAGGTTTCCGGGTCGTCACAACTGCGCACGCGGACCATCGGCGTGACGCCGATCGCCAGTGCCACCTGCGCGATATGGCCGATCGTCTCGACCGTGTACATCGAGTGCTGGATGTCGATGAAGAGGAAATCGTGCCCCGTGCTGAGCGCGAGATGCGCAATGTCACCGGAGCGGATCAACCGGACATTCATGCCGAGCACGACGCCTCCGGCCATCAGTTTGTCTCTGGCGGGATTTGGAATCGCAGGTATCGTCGGTCCTGGGGCAGCCGTTGTCATCGCGGGTCTCCTCTTGCGGGCTTCCGGTCGGTGCCGGATTCAACCGCTGGTCAGGGAGACAGGATTCGAACCTGCGACCTCGTGCGCCCAAGGCACGCGCTCTACCAGGCTGAGCTACACCCTGACGGTAGCCCGGAGTGTAATCAATTCGGACGCCGGGCGGCATCCCCTGCTCGCTTCTGCTGCGCCCGGCCGGGGCTCAAGCCCGCGCCAGCAGGCACAGCACCACGTCCGGCCCGACCGATTCGATCAGTGCGAGCACTGCCGACCCGTCGTTGGCGACCTGCACAGCGTGCCCTTCGAGTTCGAGCAGCATCGGCAGCGCATCGACCGAGTCGACATTGTCGTCGATCAGGACCACGCTGCGGCCAGCTTCGCCTGCAGGCGCTTGCAAGGGTTCGTTCGCAGGAGCCACGGTTTTCCAGATGAATTCGACCAGCCAAGGCAACGCAGGCACTGCGTCTGTGCATGCGCCCTGCGCGTGCCCGGGCGAGCGCGCAACCGCGCGGGTCCTTGTCGAGGGACGGTAGCAACCATTTTATAGCTGTTCCCTATGCCTGTTTCGCCCTCGATTGCTTTTGATTAAGCTTGTGCCTTTGCCTGCCCGACGGTGCCTGCAGATGACCCTGACCGAACTGCGCTATATCGTCGCCCTCGCTCGCGAGCGCCACTTCGCCCGCGCCGCTGCGGCCTGCTTCGTATCGCAGCCGACACTGAGCGTGGCGGTCAAGCGGCTCGAGGATGAACTCGGCTTGCCGCTGTTCGAGCGTGGCAACGGCGAGGTCACCACCACCCCGATCGGGGAGCAGATCATCGCCCAGGCGCAGCGCGTCCTGGAACAAGCGACCGTCATCCATGAACTGGCGCGCTCGGGCAAGGACCCGCTGTCCGGCCCGCTCCGCCTGGCGGCCATCCACACGATCGCGCCGTACCTGCTGCCGCTGCTCGTCCGGATGCTGGTCCGGCGCGCGCCGCGCATGCCGCTGATCCTGGAGGAAGGCTACACGCACGAACTGCTCGAGCGGCTGCGCCATGGCGACATCGACGCAGCCATCGTGGCGCTGCCGATCCCCGAGTCGGGCCTCATTCAGCGCGACCTGTACGACGAGCCGTTCCAGGTCGCCATGCCGGCAGGCCACGCGTGGGCGAAACAGAAACGTATCGACGCCGCACGCCTGAAGGAAGAGACCATGCTGCTCCTCGGCGCCGGACACTGCCTGCGCGACCACGTTCTGGAGGTCTGCCC
>CAMDXD010000339.1 GCA_945877995.1 Bordetella parapertussis | reverse complement strand
CAGTCGGCTGGCCTTGATCACGCCTGCCCAGCGATCGCGGTCCTGCTGCATCTGCCGGGCCATGTCGCCCGGAGTGCCCTCCACAGGTTCCAGGTTCATGGACTTGAAGCGGGCCGCCATCTCTGGCTGCTTGATCACCTCGGCGATGCTGGCAGAGATTCGGACAGCCAGCGCGGTGGGTGTTCGGGGCGGTGCCACCACTCCCCACCAGGACCATGTCACAAAACCCGGCAAAGCCTCGGACATCAAGGGCACGTCCGGCAACAACGGTAGACGGGTGTTGTTGACGACCGCTAGCGCTTTGATCCTACCGACCTTGATGTTGGCGAGCGCGGCGTTGACTTCGACAAAAAGCAAATCGATCCGTCCGCCGAGAAGGTCCGTAAGGGCGGGCGCCGCGCCCTTGTAGGGCACGTGGACCGCGTCGATCCCAGCCGTGGACTTGAAGAGCTCGGTCGTGAGGTGCGACACACTGCCACTGCCTGCCGAACCATAGTTGAGCGACTTCGGCGCCCCCTTCGCGTGGTTGATCAGCTGGGCAAGGGTATCGGCAGGCACCTTCTGGCCGACGGCGAGAACCAAAGGGATGCCTGAAATCACACTCACGGGCGTGAACATCTCCGCGTCGTAATTCAGTTTGGCATACAGACTCTGGTTGATGACCAGGGGGGCATCCGATGTGAACATCAACGTGTAGCCATCCGGCGCCGCCTTGGACAGCAACTCGGCGCCGATACTGCCGCCCGCCCCTGCACGGTTGTCGACGATTACAGGCTGGCGCCAGCGAGACTCAAGCTGCTCGGACACCATGCGACCCATCCGGTCGGTTCCGCCGCCAGCGGCCACCGGGATGATCATGCGAACCGGCTTGACCGGATAATCTTGAGCGTGCACGGGCCAGACGCTCGTCAGGCAAGCAGTGGCTAACGCGAGGTGAACCCTGTTCATGCGCCTGTCCTCCCTGGGGGACGGCTCTTCGGTGGCCGCTCTCTGTAACGCACGCGTCGCGGGCGTTCATTGAGTGTTGTCTCAAGCGCGTAGCATAGAGCACGCTCCGTCACGAAACAACGCTGCTGTCCGACATGCCCTTCCGCGCGCAAGTCGCTTGCGCGCGGTTATCTTCAATGCCCGGCACAACACAGGCTACCCTGCTGTTGTACTGAGGCGCCCAGCGTGTTGCATTTTCACGGTCTCACCGTCGTAGACGAGCGTTTCGCTCAGTTGCGCGGTCATGCTCGTACTCCGAGCGGACCAGGCCGTCACTCCCTTCGCGCCTCCCACCACGATCCAACACTCCCGAGGTGGCCCCACAGCTGAGCCAGCGCCGGCAGACACCCCCTCAGCCTGAGCGATTGTGCATCCCGTCAGACGAGGCCTATACTGGCTCGTATCCTGTGACAAAGGACGCCATGGCAATCGCAAGCCTGCCCTGCGGGGCTCGCATCTGGTACCGGCGCGAGGGTAGCGGGTCGCCGCTGCTCCATATTCACGGGTCTGCGTTCGGTTACCGCAACTTCGAAAAGCTGACGCCCCTGATGACGCCGCATTTCGAAGTCGTCGACTTCGACCTGCCGGGCTATGGCGAGAGCCGGGGCGGCCCCGAGCGGCCCGAGATGGCCGATCTCGCCGACATGGTGGCGGAGCTGATCGTCGCGCTCGGCTATCCGAAGATGCACGTGCACGGTACCTCGTTCGGTGCGGTGGTCGGAATGACATTGGCCGCACGACATCCGCAGCTCGTCGACCGGCTGGTGCTGAGCTGCTTCCTGGCGCGTTACGACAACGCCGCACGCATGATGCGGGCGACGTGGAAGCGCTGCGCGGCCGACAGCGGGATGGCTGCGGTCGCCGACCTCACCTCGGTCGCCGGATTCGGACGCGCCTATTTCGATCGGCCGGAGGCGGCCGCCCAGTTCGCGTCGATGCGCGAGGCGTTCTGCAAGACCACGCCTGAAGCATTCATTGCCGCAGTCGGGGCCATCGAGCGCAGCGATCTCTCGCCGCTCATCCCGAAAGTGACCGCGCGAACGCTGCTGATCGGTGGGCGTGAGGACAACATGTCGCCGGTTGCGCCGGCTGCAAGCGGCGTCGGGTTCGCGCAGATCGCGACGGGCATCGTCGGCTGCGAGAGCGTGATGATCGACGACTGCGGTCACTATCTGGTCATCGAGCAGCCGGAGCGGGCCGCTGCCTCGATCGTGTCCTTCATCGACAGTCCCTGATCCTGCCGGATCAGGTATTCCTATCCGCACGGGGAGTCCGGCATGCACGCATCGTCCATTGAGCACACTCGGGTTGCCCTGTTGGGGATGGCCGTGCTGGCCGCCTTCGCGAATGGCGCCTCGGCACAGGCCTGGCCCGCCAAGCCGCTGCGCATCGTGGTGCCGTTTGGTGCCGGCGGTGCCACCGACACCTTCATTCGCACGCTCGCGCGAGACCTGCAGCCTGCGCTGGGTCAGCCGGTACTGGTCGATAACCGGCCGGGCGGCAATTTCATCATCGCAGCCGACGCGGTGATCAAGGCCGACCCTGACGGTCATACGCTGATGGCGGCGACCAGCGGCCATGCAGTCACCGAGGCGATCGGCACCAATCATGCGCGCTACCGGTTGCTGCGCGACCTTGCGCCGGTGTCGACCGTGAACTACATCGAACTGATCCTGATCTCTCACCCGTCGCTGCCGGTGAAGTCGGTACGTGACTTGGTCGATCTTGCCCGTGCGAAGCCCGGCGCGATCAACTACGCAACGACCGGCACGGGCGGCATCAACCATCTGGCGATGGAACTGCTGCAGTCGACGACCGGCACGCGGATGACCCATGTGCCCTACAAGGTTGGCGGCGCAGGACGGCTCGACCTGATCGGCGGGCGAGTCGAGCTGATGATGGACACGCTCACCGACGGCGTACCGAACGTGCGCGCAGGCAAGGTGCGTGCGCTCGGTACCAGTGGCAGCAAGCGCTCGATCGCCTTGCCGGAAGTGCCCACGCTTGCCGAGAGCAGCGGCATCGCCGGATTTGAAGTGCCGGTGCTCATCGGAGTGCTGGCGCCAGCGGCCACCCCGGCAGCGGTGATCGAGCGCCTGAACCGGGAGATCGGCACCATCGTGCGCCGGCCGGAAAATCAGGGCGCGTGGGGCCGGATGGGCGCAACCGCGCTCGCGAGCACCCCGGCAGAGTATCGGGCGATGATCGAGGCTGAAATCGAGAAGTGGGCGCGGCTGATCCGGGACGCGAAGCTCAAGCTCGATTAGGAGGGGGCAGTTCGCACTGCGTGAACGACCCTGGCGTGGCGGGCAGCTGAACGGCAGGTCTGACACGTCGATGTCCGCTGGCGCCGTGAGAGAGAAAAAAGCGGAGGTACTGGCGCTCGCGCTCGAGCATCAGACGAGACTCTTGGCATCCCGCTCGTCACCCCCTCCGCGCCTCCCACCACTACTCAACCGTCCCGAGGTGCCCATCGTCGCGCCAGTGTCGAGCTGTTAAGTACCAGTCGTGATTGACATGGCGACGATGGGCGGTTGAAGCGGCCTACTCGGCTTGGATCCGGCCTGTCCTGACTACTCGGGACCACACGTCGATCTCGCGCGCGATCAACTCGGCGAACGCCTGCGGCGTCGAATGCGCTGGCTCCGCGCCATCTGCGCGCAGCCGATCGCGCACCTCCGGCAACTGCAGGTAGCGTCCGATCGCACCATCGAGCTTCGTCACGGTCTCGCGTGGCAGGCGCGCCGGACCCCACAGACCGAACCAGCTCAGCGCTGCGAAACCGGGCAGCACCTCGGCGATCGCCGGCAGCTCCGGTGCCGCACTGCTGCGCTTTTCCGTCGACACCCCCAGTCCGCGCAGCCTGCCGCTGCGCACATGCGGCAACGTCGGCAGCGTGCCACCGAAGAACACCTGGATCTGGCCACCGAGCAGGTCGGTCAGCGCAGGGGCATCGCCCTTGTAGGCGACATGTACCATCTGCACCTTTGCCATCTGCTGGAACAACTCAGTCGCGAGATGGGCGATGCTCCCCGAGCCGCTGGAGCCGAAGTTAAGCGTATCCGGCTTTGCCCGTGCAAGCTCGATCAGCTCCTTCACGTTCGTTGCCTTCACTGATGGGTGTACCACCAGCACGCGCGGTGCGATCGCAATCAGCGCAATCGGTGTGATGCCCTTGATCGGGTCGTACGGCAACTTGTAGAGCGCGGCATTCGCCGAATAGCTGGCCGACACCATCGTGAGCGTATTGCCGTCGGGGGCGGCGCGCACGCCCAGTTCCGCACCGATCGTGCCGCCGGCACCCGCCCGGTTGTCGACGACGAACTGCTGGCCGAACTCCTCTCCGAGGCGGCCGGCGATCATGCGTGCAATCGCGTCGATGCCGCCGCCCGGTGCGAACGGCACAATCATCCGTACCGGCCGGTCGGGCCATTTCGGTGACTGGGCCAAGCCACCACCGCTGGCAGCGAGGCCCGCCATGAACACGCTCAGGCTCGCAACCGCGACCCAGGGGCGCGCAACTGCAGTGCTGGTGCTAACCGATGACTTGTTCTGCACGGAGTTCCTCCAGGCGCGCGTCGTCGATGCCGAGTTCGCGCAGCAGTTGTGTCGTCTGCTCGCCGAGCAGCGGCGCGGGGGTCCGAACGCGCCCGGGTGTCTCCGAAAGCTTGACCGCTACACCGAGCACCCGGATCGGGCCCGCCTTAGGAT
>CAMDXD010000338.1 GCA_945877995.1 Bordetella parapertussis | reverse complement strand
CCCCATTTCCCGCCGCTTGCCGCTCGGAGCGGTGTAGCGGAACACCCACTTGGCGCGGCCTTCATTGACCCGCAGGCGCAGGCCACCCCCGTCGAACAGTTCGCCATCCCCGGCGCACTGTACTTCCCTGTTCGAGAGCCGATTGATCGGCCCCGTCGATCGCTTCGTAGCCATGTGCTTAATCCTTGAGCAGGTTTCGCAAAGGCGTCGTCAGCTCAGTCCCCCAGGACAGTCGCCGCCGGTCCGCCAGCTGGTCCGCCAGAAGCGTGTGCATTCACGCGCACCCGGGCGGCTGCATCATGCACTCGCAAGACACCAGGGAAATCTACTTCCCTTTACGGATCAGAGGATTGCTGCACTCTGATGCGTCTTTCGTGCACTTGGGAGGGGATGTTACTGGCGCCCCGAAGACGAATCGAACGTCCGACCTGCCCCTTAGGAGGGGGCTGCTCTATCCACTGAGCTACCGGGGCGTGCACCGATACGCGGTACCCACGCCACGATTCTACCGCGACCTCGGCTCCAGCAGCCGGCACGCTCGACTGGCTGCGGCACCGGGCAGGGCGCGGGTCAGTCCGCCGTGATCTTCAGCCGCTTGATCGTTTCGCCGTAGGTGCGCGCGTCCGAGCGCACCAGGTCGGCCATCTGCTTCGGTGTGCCGCCCACCGGGTTGATGCCCTGTGCGGTCAGTTGCCCGCGGATGTCGGGCGAGCGCACGACCTCGGTGGCATCGCGCGCGATCTTCTCGAGCAGGCGCGGTGGCGCGCTCGCCGGCGCGTACAGCGCGAACCAGCTCGCCACGCGGAAGCCCTTGTAGGTTTCGCCGACCGCGGGGGCGGCCGGGAACTGGGGATTGCGCTTGACGCCGCCGGTGGCCACCGGGAACACGCGGCCGCTGGCGGCGAAGCCCATCGCCGCTGCGGGCGAAACGAACATCACGTCGACGTTGCCGGCCGCCACCTCGGCTGCGCCGGGCGGCCCGCCCTTGAACGGCACGTGCACCATCGAGATGCCCAGCAGCTGGTTCAGCTGTTCGAAGCCGAGGTGGTGCACGGTGCCGACGCCGGCCGAGGCGAAGGTGCGTTGCCCGGGCTGCTTCAGGGCCAGCGCGCGCAGGTCGTCGAGGGTCTTGATGCCGGACTTTGCCGACGCGATCAGCACGTAATCGGTGTCTGCCAGGTTGACCACCGGTGCCAGCGCCTTCTGCGGATCGAAGCTCAGGTTGCGCTGGATTGCCGGCGCGATGACGATGGCACCTTCCTGCGCGAGCATCAGCGTCTGTGCGTCGGGTTCTGCCTTGGCGACGATCTCGGCGGCGAGCAGGCCGCCGGCGCCACCGCGGTTGTCGACGACCACCGATTCCTTCCAGGCGTCCGTGAGGCCGCGCGCGACGATGCGCGCGGCCAGGTCTGCGCCGCTGCCAGGGGGACTCGGGCAGCCTCAGGGTGAAACCGGAATCCGGGGTGTCTCGATGGCCCCCACGCCCGACACGATCGCCCGCCCGTTGCGGAATCCGACATGTCCCTGGGCGCCGTAATGCGGCGCCCGCCGGTGCAGGTCGATCAGTGAGGCGGTGTCCTCGACCGAGACCAGCAGGCGGGGGGCGCCGTTCGCGCCACGGGCGGCCCACAACGCGGCATCGGGCAGGCGTGCCAGTGCCGCCGGACGCGCCAGGCGCGGATCGCGGCGCACCAGGCGCTCGATGTCTTCGTGGCGCCCGATCACCAGCAGGGGGACGGGTGCATCCAGGTCTGATGGCCGGGCGGCAGCGGGGCGCTGTGCCTCGAGCATCCGCTTCGCGAGTTCGCCGGCGGCGGCCTTCCAGCCGTCGTCGCCGTCGCTGGCGACGATCACCCGGATGTCCGCTGCCAGCATGGCATCGCGTAGCAGCGGCGGTGACTCGCCGGGCCCGAGCCGGCGCCACGCCGAGAACCCCGGATCGAACTGCAGCGCCTCGGGCATGCGTCCGCCCGGCACCGTGTAGAAGGCGGTGCGCTCGCCGCGCCGCAGGTCCAGCGTGCCGGGTTCGGCACGCGAGCCGATCCAGGCGACCACGGGCAGCGAGAACGAATACGGCATCGGCTCGGCGAACGTGACCTGCAGCGCAGTGCCCGCCGCCTGCGCGCGGATCGACTGCGCCACCAGCGACGGTGCGCCGGTACCGGTAACCATCGGTGTGAACAGTGCGCCCAGCAGGCGCCCGGCACGGCGTTCGAAGGCCGCCTGCAGGTCCTGCCACGAGGCGGTGCGTCCGGCATGGCTGCGCCAGAGGTCGCGCAGCGCCTCGTCGAATGTGGCCTCGCCGATCTCGGCGCGCACCATGTGGAACAGCATCGCCGATTTGCCGTAGCCGACCGCCGAGGATGCGCCGTGCGTGCGTGCGGTGAATCGGTCCAGCGGCGTGTCGCTGCCCGGTGCGACTGCGGCGAAATCGCGCAGCCAGCTCCAGCGCATCAGGCGGGCCGCATCCGGAGACTGTGCGGCGCGCAGGGCATGGTCGGCCATCAGCGTGGTGAGCCCCTCGCTCCAGTTGCCGCTGCGCCAGTCGGCACGCACGCCATTGCCCCACCAGTTGTGCAGCACTTCATGGGCGAGCGACTGGCCGCGCATGAAGGGCAGGCCGAGCACGGCCTCGCCGATGTAGGTCGCGCCGGGCAGGCCGAACCCGGTCGGCAGCGGCGAGGACACGATGCTGAAGCCGTCGAACGGATAGGGGCCGATCTCGCGGTCATGGCGCTCGATCGGCGCGGCGGCGGCGGCGAGGTAGTCCTGTGCCAGCGCATGCACGCCCTCGACGAAGTACGTGCGAAGCCGCACGCTGCGTCCGCCGGGCAAGGCCAGCATCCGCTCGTCGACCCGATACGGGCCGGCCATCAGCGTGATGCCTTCGGTGGGCAACTGCGATTCGAACACGGCGCGCGAGCCGGTGGTATCGGTCGACTCCGACACGAGTCGGCCGGGCACGATGGCACGCTGGTTCGCTGGCAGGTCGACGCTCACGCGGTAGTGGATCGGTGACCCGGTCTCCGGGTACCAGCCCGACCCGGCGGGCAGGTAGCTGCCTCGGGGCGAGGCCATCGGCGGCAGGGCGGCGATCACGCCGCGATGGTCGATCGTGCGGTCAAGCGGGGCGAGTTCGCCGCGCCAGCGGAACTGCCACTTTCGCGTGCCGCTGGGCGCCGCTGCGATCGCGATCACTTGGCGTGCGGTGCTGCCTGCGGCTGCGGCACCCGGCGACAGTGGTCGTGGTCGGCCTTCGACCGATACCGATTCGAGGGTGAAGCGCCGGTCGAGCGACAGATCGAGCGCAACGCCCGCCGGGATCGTCCAGATGGCCTCTCCGTGCAGCAGCCGGGTTTCGGGATCGAACCGGACGGACATCGTCACCTGCGGCAGGGCCGCTGTGCGCGCAGGCTGCGCCACCGGTGCCGCTGCGGCCTGTGCAGCCTGCACCGCTGGCATCGTGCCCGCCATCACCAGTGCAGCCAGCACGACGACCCTGATCGACCATGCGGCCGTGGCGGACGCCCCCCGCTGCACGCCGCGCCGCTGGCCGCTCACGGTGCGCGTGGCGGGAAGCGCACCAACACCTCGATCTCGCGCGCGTCACGCTGGACCACGATCGGCAGGATCGTTCCGGGGGGCTGCTCGCGCACCGCGGCAGCGATGTCATCCGCGCCGTGGATGGTGACCCCGGCGACGCGCTGGATGCGATCGCCAGTGCGCAGGCCGCTGCGTGCCGCAAGGCTGTCGGGCGCGACCTTCTCGATCCGGGGCGATCCTTCGCCGCCTGCGAGCGCGATGCCCAGGCGCGGGCTGGCGGCAGGTGCCGCGCCAGCGGGTACGACGAACACCGCGTCGGCCAGTGCTGGCGGCGGCTTCGCGCAGTCCGTGCCGTGCGACCTGTCGAACGGCAGCATCGTGTAGGCATCCGTGATGCCCAGGGCCTGCAACTGGTGCGGGACGCCATGGCCGAACTGGAGGTGGCCGCTGCCCATCACGCCGACCACGAGTGGCATCGGAGAGGTACGGGCCCGGTGGGCAAGGGCTTCCGCCATCGCGCGGTCCCAGGTGATCTGTGCTTCGAGAAAACGGGTGAACCGGGTGTCGCCCTCGGTCGGCCGGGCGGCGCCCGGCGCGCGCGGCGGCAGGTGCATCTCGAAGGTTTCGCGCAGCAGCGCGACGTAGGCCTGCGGCGCGGGCGCGGCGCGGGTGACCCCCTCGCGCTGTGCCTCGGGTACGCTGTCCCAGCCACCCGTCCCGACCTGGCGCACCAGCGTGCGTTCCACGTTCAGGGCGATCATCGGGATACGGTTCAGCCGGGCGAAGTGGAACAGGGGCAGGTAGAGCTGCGGATCGAAGCCCCACACCCGGTTCCAGTCCGACAGGCGCAGGAACTCGGCTTCGGACAGGTCGCCGGCCACCCAGCGGTCGAGGGCCGGTTGCACCCGTCTCGGGAACATCTCGAAGCCGATCGCCATGTCGGGGCGGCGTGCATGCAGCGCGGCCAGTACCTGCAACTGCCAGCGGTGGTGGTCGGCGTTGTCATGCTGTTCGCCGAGCAGCACGACCTGCCGCCGGGCCGCTTCGGCGATCAGCTCGGGCGCTGGCCTCGGTTGCAGCGCCGTGTCCCGGCCACTGCCCGGGGCCGTCGCGGTGGCCAGCCAGCTGCCTGGCCGTGGGCAGCGGTCGGTTTCGGCGGGCTGCAGCGGT
>CAMDXD010000337.1 GCA_945877995.1 Bordetella parapertussis | reverse complement strand
CCTACAACTACCTGATCGCCGACGACTACAGCGTGCCGCCCGAGGATGCCAGCCTGTACGTCGAGAAGATCTTCAACATGCCCAACGGCACCATCTCGGCCTGGGACATGGGCGCCCCCCCGGCGAACTCGCCACCGCCGGTGGAGCGTAACGGCTATCCGACCTTCTCCTGCTTCGGCGACTTCTTCAAGGTCAACGCCGAAGTGATGCAAGCCTGGGCACGCCTGCTGCAACGGGTGAAGCACGCGAAGCTGTACCTCAAGAGCGCCAACCTGCGCTTGCCCGTCGAACGCGAACGGGTCGCGGCGGCGTTCCGCGCGCTTGGCATCGGCGCCGACCGGCTGATCCTCGAAGGCCCTTCACCGTACGAAGCGATGAAGCGGCTGTATGCCCAGGTCGATGTCGCGATCGATACCTTCCCCTACAGCAGCGGCTCCACCTCGATCAACGCTCTCTGGCAGGGCGTGCCGATGGTCGCGATCGGCGGGAGTGAATGGCGCAGCCGGAACACGGCGTCGATCCTTGTGGGTGCGGGCCTGTCACAGTACATCGCCAGAGACGTCGACGACTACATCGCCCGCGCGGAAGCGCTCGCCGGCGACATCGACCACCTGCGCCACCAGCGCGCGACGCTGGCGAGCTACCTGGCGACGACGCCGCAGTGGGATACCGCTGCCTTCGCGATCAACTTCGAGGTGCGCCTGCGCGCGATCTGGCGCGACTGGCTGGCAGCAGCCCGGTGACGGTCGGTGCCGGGAGGGCGACCGCCCGTCAGTCGGCCAGCCCGAGTGCGCGGCCGACCTGCGCGGTCGACGGAAATCCGGATGACGGCGCCTCGCGGATGACACTGCGCTGGTAGGCGCACGGGTAGCCGCGCTCGACGAAGGTGGCTTCGGCGGTGTTCTCGTAGCGCATGCTGGCGGCGATACGCAGCCCGGCGCAATCCTTCACCGCGGTACGGTGCACGGTGAAACCGGTGAACGCCAGCAGGTCGCCGCGCGCCACGGTCGCGGTGATGAAGTCGTCGTCGCCATAGCAGGACGGGTCCACCTCGCTGGTGTGCTCGGTGAACCGCGAAGGCCAGACGCCGCGCCGGTGGCTGCCCGGGATCAGCTGCAGCGGATAGGTACGCGCGGTCACGTCGAACAGCGAAACCCACATGGTGACCGCATCGAGCGAGCCCTGGACCACGGGCCAATCCTGGTGCGTGGCGACCCCGTGGTAGCCGCCGGGGATGCGCAGCGTGTCACCCATCACGTGCAGCACTGGCGAGGTGGGCAGCGACGCGGCCTGCAGACCCAGCGCCGAGGCGATCGACAGCACGGCCTCCGACACGACCAGTTGCTGCAGGGAGGCGAGCCGCGCGCTGTGCCGGGTCGCCGCGAGGTATGCCTTCACGTCGGCCTGCAGCAGCCGTTCCATGTTGAGCAGCAGCGACGCGCGCCCGCTCCAGGCCGCGGCCGGCAGGCCCAGACGCTCGAGCTGGCGTGCGTAGGCGCAGTGCATGTCGCGCGCGATACGGTCGAGACACTCTGGCGGCAGCACGCCCGGGATCACGGCCAGCCCGCTCGCGCGGTAGGAAGCGACCCAGTCGGGGTCGGCGGCGCACGGCCTTTCGGCATGGAGGGCGGATGTCATCGTCGAATCCTCAGGAGGCGTTGCCCGTGCCGACCGGGGCACCCGGTTCGCGCGGCGCACCCAGGCCACCGGCGCCCGGGCTGCACAGCAGGAAGATGCTTGCGCACAGATCCGGATGGACCATGCCAAGCTGGTAGCAGCCCTCCAGATAGGCACGGTCGATGATGCCTGCGTCGAGCGCGCGATCCATCTGGAAATTCGCCAACGGCTTGAACAGCACGCCGGCACGGTGCGCGACGTCGAGCCCGGAAAGCCGCACCTCGTGCTCCAGCGTATCGAACGCATAGGTGCGCCGGTGGCCATGCGCATGCTCGCCGGCGGTCACCGCGCTATGGTGGGCGATCAATCCCATCTTGACGGCGATCTGGCGCGACGGCGCATTGGCATTGGGCACCACCAGGAACAGCCGCCCCCCGGGCGCGAGCCAGCGGCCGATGCGCTCGAGCAGGGGCACCGGCTCGTCGACATGCTCCAGCGTGTGCATCAGGAACACCGCGTCGAACCGGCCGCCGGCGGGCGGGTTCCAGTCCTCGAAGCGGGAATGCACGAACCGCACAGGGGCGGGCACGGCCCGGCGCGCCGCCTCGATCAGGTCAGCCGCCCCCTCCAGCACGGTGAGGTCGTCGAAGGCCCCCGCCAGCGTGCGCGTGAACTCGCCGCGGTAACACCCCATCTCCAGCGCCCGGGCACCGGCATGGCGCGGCAGGAAAGGCTGGAAAGCGCGCCACATGTATTCGCGGTGGATGTAGTCGAAGGCATACGCGTACTTGCGTGCGCCGGTGTCCTGGTGTTCGAGCCGGAGGTCGCGTTCCATCGTGTCATCCCTGCCCGGGGCGGTACATCCGGCGCTGCGGTGGCTGGTACCACTCCTCGAGCGTCGCCGGGATCCGCGCGTAGTACCCGAGCACCTGGCGCTGCAGTTCCGACAGCGTGTCCATCCGCTCGTAGCCGAGGGCGCGCGGGTGATCGAACTGTGGCTTCACCAGCGGACGGCTGAACATCGGCGTGACCGAACGGCGCGCGGCGGCCGTGGTGTTCGCGCCCGCTGCGTGCCAGAGGTTCGAATCGAACACGAGCAGGCTGCCGGCGCGGCCGGTCGCGGCCTCGGCGCGCGCGGCGAACACCTCGTCCGACGGCCTGCCAGGACAATCGCGGTGGCTGCCGGTCATCATCATCGTCGCGCCGTTGCGCACGGTGAAGTCGTCGAGCATCAGCAGCGTGTTGAGCAGTAGCGGCAGGTTCGGCGAATACGTGCGCACGTCGCGGTGGATGGCGCTCGCGTAGGACTCGCTCGCGCGCAGGATGTTGCCGCCGAACGCGTTCAGGATGAACGGGCCGCCGAAGTAGGCCTGCATGTGCGGCACCAGCGGCCCCAGCCGGTCGATGAATTCGAGGAACGATTCGCCCTGGCCGACGAGGTGGTGCAGCGTGCCTTCGGTGTCGAGCGCAATGCCGTTGGCGACCTGCAGGCGGCGGCAGGCGACATAGGCCCGTTCGAGGTCGGCGCGCATCCGGTGCACGAGGTCGTCGTCGACGAAGCGATCGACGACCAGCCAGCCGCGCGTTGACATCGCCGCCGAGAAGCGGTCGACGCCGAGACCCGCGGGCAGGCAGTGCGGCGCAACCGCCACGGATTCGGTCATGTCGGGCATGCTCGGTTCCTCACTTGATGGTGACGATCGCCTTGGACGGATACAGCGCCGCCTTCTCGATCGTGTAGTCGATGTCCCGGAACACTTCCTTGAAGGCAATCGCCTCGCCGGGCGCGCCCGCCCAGGTCAGTTCGTCGAACACCAGCACGCTGCCCGGCATCAGCGACGACTTCATCGCCTTGAGCGCCTCGACCGTCGGCAGGTAGGTGCCGATGTCGAAGAACGCCATCGCAACCAGCGTTTCCGGATGATCGGTGAAATACGTCGGGACGGTCTGGGTGGCGTCGCCCTCCACCAGCCGGTGGTTGCCGCGCTGGTGGCCGAACGCGTTCGCGCCCTCGTGCGCCTCGAGCAGCGTCGCGAGGTAGTCACGGTATCCGGGTGGCGTCGCATAGGTGCCGTCGCTCATCACGTCACCGCGGATGTCCTTGTCGGTGAACGTGCGATAGCCGGAGAAGGTGTCGAAGCCGACGACCATGCGCTGCTTGTTGAAGGGTTCGTGGATTGCGCGCAGGTTCTCAAGCAGCACCAGGTTCTGGCCCCACCAGACGCCCAGTTCGATCAGTATCCCGGGCAGGTGCCGGATGCGCTGGTAGATGTCGTTCATGAACAGGAACTTCACCAGCACCGAACTGCGGGTGTACATGCCGAGGTTGAACATCAGGTGCTCGGGCGGCAGCGGCGAGTCCCGGAACATCCGTTCGAGTTGCTGGCGCTGGCCGAGTTGCTGCTCGTCCGCCGACGTGCCTTCGCTGCTGGTGCGCGTGCTTCCGTGGAGTGTCATCTGGTTCAGCCTTCCGCTGTCGGCCCGGTTGCGGCACCGGGCCGACCGGGCAACCGGCCTTCGAGGATCGCGACGCCGATGCCGCTCTGCCCGAAGCCGTTGCCGTTGTAGAAAAGGTAGGTGCGGGTGCCGACGCGCACCGTCGACGGGTAGCAGGTCATGGTCGAGTCCCAGCCATCGGCCGAGGGCGAGATTCCCGACTGCGCATCGTTGCGCACGAAGCGCTCGCCGTCGTCGGACCATGCGTAGCCGATCCGGTAGGCGCCGCTGCCATCCCGGTAGTCGAGACTGTGCCGATGACAGTACCAGAGGTGGTAGCGCCCGCCCTCGCGCAGCACGGTCGGATGCGAGAACGCCTCCAGCGGATGGGCCTGCTCGACGCAGGTGACCGCCCTGCGCTGCCAGTGCACGCCATCGTCGGAGCGCGCATGCCGGATCACGTAGACCGGCTCGTAGCGGCCGTCGACTTCCACCCAGCGTTCGCCGGAGATGTACCACGCCTGCCAACGCGCGCTGCCGGCCGCCCGTGCGTCGGCATCCTGTCCCGACGGCTCGCATTCGATCCAGGGGGTGACCGCCAGGTACGGTTCTTCCGGCGTACGGTCGAGCACCGGGCCTTCGTAGGCGCGCTGGAAGGTAA
>CAMDXD010000336.1 GCA_945877995.1 Bordetella parapertussis | reverse complement strand
TCAAGTTCTATGCGTCGGTGCGCCTCGACATCCGCCGCATCGGCTCGATCAAGAAGGGCGAGGAAGTGATCGGTGCCGAGACCCGGGTGAAGGTCGTCAAGAACAAGATGGCGCCGCCGTTCCGGCAGGCCGAATTCGACATCCTCTACGGGGAAGGCATCTCGCGTCATGGCGAGATCGTCGAACTGGGCGTGCTGCACAAGATCGTCGACAAGGCTGGTGCCTGGTACAGCTACAACGGAGAGCGCATCGGCCAGGGCAAGGACAACGCCCGGGATTACCTGCGCGAACACAATGAACTCGCGATGGAGATCGAAGGCAAGATCCGCGCGGCCGTCAGCACACCGCCGCTCGTTGAAAAAGTCGACGATAGCGAAGAAGAGGCCTGACCGGAAGGCGTCGGCGTCCCGACTGCCCGCTTCTTCACGGAACGCTCGCGGGCGCCGCATTGCCGCCTCGTCCACCGCTTTCGCTGCGCGGCCGGGCGCTGGGCTACCTGGCGCGCCGCGAGCATTCCCGGGCGGAACTGCTCGCCAAGCTCAGGCGGCATGCCGATCCTGGTGAAGATATCGATGCGCTGCTCGACGATTTCGTCGCCCGCGGCTGGCTGTCGGAGAAGCGCCTGGTCGAGCAGGTCGTCAGCCATTCGCGGCGTTTCGGTGCAGCCCGTGTCCTCAACGACCTGCGTCGTCGCGGCGTCGATCCGACCCTCGTCGGTGAAGCCGTCCAGCCCCTGAGGCAGGGCGAACTGGCCATTGCCCGGGATGTCTGGCGGCGAAAGTTCGGCATTGTTCCAGTTGATGCGAACGCCCGCATGCGACAGATCCGATTCCTGCGCAGCCGCGGCTTCAGTGGCGCCACTATCGCGCAGGTACTGAAGGATCGGTCGATCGATGAAGAGCCGGAGGATCCGCTCGACTGAGTGATGACAATTTCCGCCCTATAATCCAACGCTTGTCACATTTTCCATCCGTGCGTCAGCGCCCGCGGCGCCTGCATTGACCGAAAGCCGAAATGACAGCCAACGAGATCCGGGCGAAGTTCCTCCAGTACTTCGAGCAGCAGGGGCACACCGTGGTGCGTTCGTCGAGCCTGGTGCCCGGCAACGACCCGACTCTGCTGTTCGTCAACAGCGGCATGGTGCAGTTCAAGGACGTGTTCGTCGGCACCGACAAACGGGCCTATACGAAGGCGACCACTTCGCAGCGCTCGGTGCGTGCCGGTGGCAAGCACAACGACCTCGAGAACGTCGGCTACACGGCCCGGCACCACACCTTCTTCGAGATGCTGGGCAACTTCAGCTTCGGCGACTACTTCAAGCGCGAGGCGATCAACCATGCGTGGACGCTGCTGACTCGTGTCTACCAGTTGCCGAAGGACAAGTTGTGGGTCACCGTCTACCACACGGACGACGAGGCCTTCACGATCTGGAAGGACGAGATCGGCGTGCCTGCCGATCGTATCGTGCGCATCGGCGACAACAAGGGCGCGCCGTACGCATCGGACAACTTCTGGCAGATGGCCGATACCGGTCCCTGCGGTCCGTGCAGCGAGATCTTCTTCGACCACGGCCCGGAGGTCGAAGGTGGCCCGCCGGGGTCGCCCGACGCGGATGGCGATCGCTACATCGAGATCTGGAACCTGGTGTTCATGCAGTTCAACCGCGACGAGGCGGGCAACATGAACCCGCTGCCCAAGCCCTCGGTCGATACCGGCATGGGCCTGGAGCGGATCGCAGCGGTGCTGCAGCATGTGCACAGCAACTACGAGATCGACCTGTTCCAGGCGCTGATCGCTGCCGCCGCGCGCGAGACCGGCACGAACGATCTCGCGAACAACTCGCTGAAGGTGATCGCCGACCATATCCGGGCCTGTTCGTTCCTGATCGTCGACGGCGTGATCCCGGGCAGCGAAGGGCGCGGCTATGTGCTGCGGCGAATCATCCGGCGCGCGCTGCGCCATGGCTACAAGCTCGGGCAGCAGAAGCCGTTCTTCCATCGCCTGGTCGGCTCGCTGGTCGAGCAGATGGGCGAGGCCTACCCTGAGTTGGTGCAGGAGGCCACGCGGGTCGAGCAGGTGCTGAAGGCCGAGGAGGCGCGCTTCGGCGAGACCCTCGAGAACGGCATGCGCATCCTCGAAGGCGCGCTCACCCGCGAAGACAACGTGCTCGACGGCGAGATGGTGTTCACGCTGTATGACACCTTCGGCTTTCCGGTGGACCTCACCGCGGACATCGCGCGAGAGCGTGGCAAGACGGTCGACATCGCCGGCTTCGAGCAGGCGATGAGCCGCCAGCGCGAGCAGGCGCGGGCAGCGGGCAAGTTCAGGTCGGCCGCAGCGGTCGCCTATTCCGGCGACAAGACCCGCTTCAAGGGCTACGACACGCTCGAGTCCGAGGGCAGGGTGGTCGCGCTCTACGTCGGCGGCACGGCGGTGGACAAGGTGGGTGCTGGCGACACGGCGATCATCGTGCTCGACGAGACGCCGTTCTATGCCGAGTCCGGTGGGCAGGTCGGCGATGTCGGTGAACTGGTCGGTGCGTCCGGCACGTTCACGGTCGACGACACGACGAAGATCCAGTCGGATGTCTTCGGCCACCACGGCAAGGTGGTCACAGGTTCGATCGCGATCGGCGAGACGGTCGGCGCGCGGGTGAACATCGCTGCACGCTCGCGCGTGGGGGCCAACCATTCCGCGACGCACCTGATGCACGCGGCGCTGCGCAAGGTGCTCGGCACGCATGTGCAGCAGAAGGGCTCGCTGGTCGATGCCGACCGCACCCGCTTCGACTTCTCGCACGACAGGCCGATGAGCGCCGACGAGATCGCGTCGGTCGAGAGGCTGGTCAATGCCGAGATCCGCCGCAATACGTCGGTCGGCGCACGCGTGATGAAGTATGACGATGCAATCAAGGCCGGAGCGATGGCCCTGTTCGGCGAGAAGTACGGCGACGAGGTGCGGGTGCTGTCGATGGGCGGCGACAAGGCGGCCGCGTTTTCCACCGAACTGTGCGGTGGTACCCATGTCGGCCGTACCGGTGACATCGGCTTCTTCAAGGTGCTGATGGAAGGTGGCGTCGCGGCAGGTATTCGCCGGGTGGAGGCAGTGACCGGCGAAGGTGCGCTCGCCCATGTGCAGCGGATCGACCACTCGCTGTCCGACCTGGCTTCCAGCCTCAGGACGAGCCCGGCCGAACTGCAGGCGCGCGTGGCCCAGGTGCTCGAACAGGTGCGGATGCTCGAGAAGGAACTCGGTCGGCTGAAGTCGAAGATGGCTTCGTCGCAGGGCGAGGATCTCTTCACGCGCGCGGTCGACGTCAAGGGCATCAAGGTGCTGGCCGCGTCGCTGGACTCCGGGGACGCGAAGGCGCTGCGCGAGACGATGGACAAGCTCAAGGACAAGCTGAAGTCTGCGGTGATCGTGCTCGGCGGTGCCGCAGACGGCAAGGTCACGCTGATCGCCGGCGTGACGCCGGATCTCGTCGACAAGGTGAAGGCGGGCGAAATCGTGAACTTCGTCGCACAGCAGGTCGGCGGCAAGGGCGGCGGCCGGGCCGACATGGCACAGGCGGGCGGCACCGAACCGGCAAAGCTGCCGCAGGCGCTGGCTGCGGTCGAGGCCTGGGTGGCGGAACGGCTGTAGCGTGGGGCCGGTGCCTGCACGCGGCGAGTCCTCGCGGCTGAAGATGGAGGCCCTGATGCGGCGGGTGACCGAACTGCAGCGGATCGCCGGAGACAACCGCGGCATCGAAGGCACCGAGCAGGCGCTGGCCAGAGCCTGTGCCGACAGCATCGCGTAGATCGAGGCCCGTTTCGTCGATGCGACGAGCGGGATACCGGCGCTGCTGCGCTGAACGTCGGCTGCAGCTTCAGCCGCGTTGCGAGCGCCGGGGGGGCGGCGGTCAGTCTGGGCGGGGAGGCTGGGGGCTGCTCCGGCCGCCGGATCACTTCACCCAGATGTTCGCGTCCTTGACCAGCACGCCGAATCGTTCGCGTGCCTTCTGCTGGCTGGCTGCGAATTCGTCTGGCGTCGACGGTGTGGCCGGCTCGGCGGCCATGCTGGAGAGCACTGCGCGCGCCTCCGGTGTCTGCATGATGCGGTTGATCTCGCGGTTGAGCCTGAGCACGATGTCGCGCGAGGTTGCCACCGGCGCGTAGACGCCGGACAGCCATGCGATGGTCATGTTGGTGCCAGCCTCGATCATCGTCGGCGCGTTCGGGAACAGCGGCGAACGGGTCGTCGACGGTACGGCCAGCAGCCTGACCTTGTCTGTCTTGATGTGCTCGATCGAGGCGCCCAGGTCGAACGTGAAGTCGATCTGCCCGCCGAGCAGGTCGACCATCACCTGCTGGGAACCCTTGTATGCTACGTGCACGACGTTGATCTTCGCCTCGCGGGCAAGCATCTCGGTGGCCACGTGCTGCAGGGTACCGTTGCCGGCCGAGCCATAATTGAGCTTGCCGGGGTTCGCCCGCGCGTAGGCGATGAACTCGGGCAGCGTCTTCACCGGCAGGCTGGCGCGCGTCACGAGGAAGATCGCGGCCCGGCCCGTGGGGGCGACCGCCACCAGGTCTTTCGCAGGGTCCGACGGCATCTCGTACAGGAACGGATTGATCAGCACGGTGCCGTCGGACGAATGCAGCAGCGTGTAGCCGTCCGGGGCCGAGCGCGCAACCGCATCGAGGCCGATGTTGCCGCCAGCGCCCACCCGGTTCTCGACCACCACC
>CAMDXD010000335.1 GCA_945877995.1 Bordetella parapertussis | reverse complement strand
GCGTACTTGTGGGCGCTCGCCACATCAGCCTGGGCGCGCTTGCGGATGTTGTCCGCCTCGGCCCGAGCCCGCAGCCAGTTTTCCTGGTGTTCATGGGCCAGGGCCTCGGCCCTGGACAGCGCCTCGGCGAGGCCCGCTGTATCGGCCGTCGCGTCGTGGGTGGCGGTTGCGGCATTTTCCGGTGTTTCCGGCTGGCCGGCCCGGGATGTATCCTGTTGCGACATCGGTGTGCATCTCCTTGGCGTGTTCGGGACGCTGGATCAACCCGTCCCGGGTTCGGTGCATGGCTCGACCCGTCCCGGCTTGATGGGGACGCTCCGGCCGGATTCAAGGGCCTGGCGCGGGCAAATTTGGCATCCAAGCCGGCGTGAAGCGAGGCATAATCGTCGAATGCATAATGCCGGCATGAGTGCATAGTGTCCGAAGCCGAAGCGAAACCGGCCAGGATCGGGCGATTTGAAATCATCCGTCCGCTGGGGCGGGGTGCGACCGCGACCGTGTATCTCGCATACGACCCGCACCTCGAGCACGAGGTCGCGCTCAAGGTCATCAAGTTCGGCGGCGACCTGGACGCGGGCGAAGCGCGGGTCAAGCAGCACCGGCGCCTGCGCAAGCTTTTCCAGACCGAGGGCGCGGTAGCCGCCCGGCTCGACCATCCGAACATCGTCAAGGTGTACGACACGGTCGTCGACGAAAACACCGCCCTGATGGCGATGGAGCATGTCGAGGGAACGACCCTTGCCGATTTCTGCACGTTCGACCGTCTGCTGTCATTGCCACGGGTCGTCGGGATCATCTTCAAATGCTGCCTGGCCATCGACTATGCATACCGGCAGGGTGTCGTGCACCGGGACATCAAGCCTGCCAACATCATGATCGGCCCCGGCGACAACCCGAAGATCATGGATTTCGGGCTGGCACTGAACATGCACAAGCAGTCCGCGCACGACTCCACCTTCGTGATGGGGGTCGGGTCTCCGGCCTACATGTCGCCGGAGCAGGTCAAGGGTTATGCGCTGAACCAGCAGACCGACCTGTATTCGCTCGGCGTCGTGCTGTTCATGATGCTCACTGGCCGGGTGCCTTTCCGCGCCAAGCACTATCCCGAGCTGATCTACAAGATCATCAATTCCGACGCGCCGTCGGTGAGCGCCTTGAACCCGGCGATTCCGCCGGAACTCGACCCGATCGTGAAGCGGGCGCTCGAGAAAGATCTGTACTCCCGCTACAAGACCGGCGCCGATTTCGGCAAGGATCTCGCTGGCGCGCGCTACCAGTTGAAGGACGAAGAGGCGGAAAAGCTGAACGCTCGGTTCGAGGTGCTGCGCTCGCTGCCGGTGTTCGCGCAGTTCGAACGCGTCGAGCTGTGGGAAGTGCTGCGCATCGCCACCTGGCACCATTTCAACGATGGCACCGCCCTGATGGAAGAGGGTGACGAAACCCACACCTTCGGCGTGCTGATCGACGGCGAGGTCGAGGTTTCGCGCGACCAACGCCTGCTGGCCCGTCTCGGGCCGGGCGAAGTGCTTGGCGAGATGGCCTTCCTGAACCGGACGCAGCCGGTGCGCACGTCAACCGTGGTCGCCATCGGCAATGTCACGTTCCTCGAGGTCAACCTGGCCGCCTACGAAATCGCGTCCGAGGAGTGCAAGGAACATTTCCAGAGCGTGCTGATCGAGGCGCTGATGCGGCGCCTGCGCAGCGCGAACGCAGCGTTGATAGAGCATGCACCGCCGGCGCGCATCCCGGTTCCCAGCCTGCTGACCCTTGAACTCGTGCCGGCCGATGTGGCGGGGGGCGGCGATCTGGAAGCCATAGCCTGGCCGGGGCGGTCCTCCATTTCGGCGTACGGTCCTGCATCGACATCGAAGAAGCCAGACGCAGCCGGAAGTTTCGACTCCGCTGCCAATTCCACCTTCGCCGGTGTGTCGTGCACGATGTTGACGCCTCAACACCCCGAGTCGTCGGCCGCCGACGCCGCGTCCCGCAACCTTACCGGCGACGGGTCCTGAGCCGTCGCAGCGCGCAGTCGTGCCAGCCCTGCATTCAGTCGCTGGCGCCCAGGGTCAGCGCACGCTCGCGGGTCGCGGCGCTGGCTGCGGCAGCTGCTTTCGGATCGAAGCCGGTGTCGACCCAGCCTGCAAGGTGCGTTGCGACCAGGCCGGTCAGCGCATGTATCCAGTCGGGGCGGTCATTCAGGCACGGTATGTTGTGGTACTCCTTGCCGCCGGCATACAGGAAGCTGCTCTTGCCTTCGATGCCGATCTCCTCGAGCGTCTCGAGGCAGTCGGCGACGAAGCCGGGACATACGACATCCACCCGCCGGGTGCCGGCGCGTCCGAGTTCTTCCAGCGTCTCTGACGTGTAAGGCTTCAGCCATTCCGCCTGCCCGAAGCGGGACTGGAAGGTGACCCGGTACTTCTCGGGCGGCAGCCCGAGCGCTTCTGCCAGCAGCCGCCCGGTCTTGTGGCATTCGCAGTGGTACGGGTCACCGCGGTCGAGCGCGAAGCGCGGGATGCCGTGGAAGCTGATCACGAGCAGGTCCGGCCGGCCGTTCTCGGACCAGTAGCGCTGCACGTTCGTTTTCAGCGCCTGGATGTAAGCCGGGTCGTCATGGAAATGCTTGACGGTACGCAGCGCTGGCGGATTGCGCATCTTCTTCAGCACGTCGAACGTCGCGTCGAACACCGTCGCGGTTGCGCTGGCCGAGTACTGCGGATACAGCGGCAGTACCAGGATGCGATCGCATCCTTCAGCCACCATCCCGAGTATGCGCTCCTCGATCGATGGCTTGCCGTAGCGCATCGCGAAATCGACTGTCAGGGGTGTCTTCACCTGCTCGCCGAGGTAGCCCGCCAGCAGTTTCGCCTGCCGGTCGGTGTAGACGCGCAGCGGCGAACCCTCGGGCGTCCAGATCATCGCGTACTTCGCGGCGGACTTCTTCGGGCGGGTGTTCAGGATGATCAGGTTGAGGATCGGCCACCAGATCAGCTTCGGTATCTCGATTACCCGGGGATCCGACAGGAACTGCTTGACGTAAGGGCGAAACGCGCTCGCGGTCGGCGCGGCAGGCGTGCCGAGGTTCACGAGCAGCACGCCGATGCGCGGTTGCGTATCGTGGCGGTAGGCGACGGTACTCAAGGGGCCTCCGACGCCGGGAAGAGCGCGTGCCGGCGCGCCGCGGCGCCGGCCACGGTCCCCGGACGCGCGCCGTGGCGGCGGTCAGCGATGGCTGAGCGCACTGCCGATCAGCTTTGCAGTGATGTCGACGATCGGGATCACCCGCTCGTACGCCATCCGGGTCGGCCCGATCACGCCGAGCGTGCCGACGACCTGACCGTCGACTTCATAGGGTGCGGTGACGATGCTGCACTCGTCCAGCGGCGAGATGCCCGACTCGCCGCCGATGAATATCTGTACGCCTTGCGCATGCAGGCTGGTGTCGAGCAGGTGCAGCAGGGCAGTCTTGCGCTCGAACACGTTGAACAGTTCGCGCAGGCGCCCCATGTCGGTGGACAGGTCGGGGATGCCCAGCAGGTTGCGCTCTCCGCAAACCACCAGGTCTTCCGGGCTGGTCATGGCCGCGCTGCCGACTTCGATCGCGGCATTCATCAGCGCCGACACATCCTGCTTCAGCGCCACCAGTTCGCCCTGCAGGCGAAGGCGGATCTGGTCGAATCCCATGCCCGCATAGTGCTGGTTGACGAAATTCGACGCCTCGATCAGCTCGGTCGCGGCGTAGTCGCGCGCCGTGGTGAGGATGCGGTTGTGCACCTCGCCATCGGGCGCGACGACAATCAGCAGCACGCGCTTGTCGGACAGGCGCAGGAACTCGAGGTGGCGGAATGCCTGGTCCTGGCGACGTGGTGTCATCACCACGCCCGCGAACGCGGTGAGTTCGGACAGCATGTGCGAGGCCGAGGCGACCAGCCGCCGCCGGCTGTCATTCTCCAGCTGGCCCTCGAGCTGGGTGATCTCGCCCTGTTCGAGCGGTTTCACCCGCAGCAGCGTGTCGACGAAGAAGCGGTAACCGCGGGCGGTCGGCACGCGTCCGGCCGAGGTGTGCGGGCTGGTGATGAAGCCCATTTCTTCGAGGTCGGCCATCACGTTGCGAATGCTCGCTGGTGACAGTTCGAGACCGGAGTATTTCGACAGCGTACGCGAACCCACCGGGTCGCCATCGGCGATGTATCGCTCGATAAGCGTCTTCAGCAGCAGTTGTGCACGGTCGTTGAGCATGGCCTGATTCTACCCATCGGACACCCCGGCGGGGCAACCCTTCGGTTGCCCGGGCTGGCGGCGCCGTCCCGGATGGCCGGTGGCGGGCGCCAGCCGCCGCGCTTTTCAGGGCCGTGGCTGCCCTCTGCCACTGTCTGCCACCGGTCTTCCCGGTCCATCCGCCAATCCTGTTGCCGCGCCGAACGTGTGTGTTCTAATCCGACCATGAACGAACCAGCCTACCGACCCGCACCTCGCGGCGCAGACCAGCCGTCGGGCGGGGCGAGCGCCCGCGGCCTGCCCGGTGGCCGCGCCACGCTGCGTACGCCGTCGCGCACCTTCGGTACGGTGGCCCTGATCGGCAAATACAAGAGCCCGCTGATCGCCGAGCCACTCGCCGATCTGGCGAGGCACCTGGCCGCGCGTGGGGT
The DNA here is from genome assembly GCA_945877995.1 of Bordetella parapertussis. Taxonomy (GTDB): domain Bacteria; phylum Pseudomonadota; class Gammaproteobacteria; order Burkholderiales; family CAIKXV01; genus CAIKXV01. The sequence goes on along the minus strand of CAMDXD010000335.1, from coordinate 92 downwards.
CGAGGTGCTGATCGACCGCCTGACCGCGGCACATGTCGGCGGCGATACGGCCGGCGCGCTCTCGCTGGAGGAAATCGGCCAGCGTGCCGGGC